>JANXTN010000024.1 GCA_025352435.1 Ferruginibacter sp.
TGTTTCTACAATCATGCGCTACGGCAACACTTACCTCATCACCAAAACATAATTTTAAATAATTGGCATAGCCTTGCGTTGCCATACCAATTGTATATTTATTTATTCGGTTTGTACCAATACCCATAATGCCACGCAAACCACCAGTGCCAAATTCGAGATTTTGATAGAAAGCATCTGCCAAGCCATCCGGATCATTTTTTTGTAATTCTTCTATTCCTTTTTTAGTTGTTTCATCATAATTTCCTGAGAGCCATTTCTGTACATTTTGATCTATCATTTTTTCCATATACTATGTTTTTACATCTTTACAAATATAATATTCGTATTTCATTATAGTATAACTGCTAATTTTGTTTTTTGAAGTTCAAAATTTTTAAATCCCTCGCTTGTTTTGTGAAATATTACTACGCTTTAAAACCTATTCTTTTAATATTAAATATCACTCTCTGTAGTCGTGATGGATTCTCGCAGGATAGCGCTCCTTCCCCATTAATTGATTCCATCATTCATGTTAAAACTATTAACCATGAAGTAATTATCGATAATGGTATCAATTATCCATATAACAGAAATAGAGTAAAAACAGTTGCCATATCAAATGTAGCATTATACAGTGTTGGTATGGTTGGTTTATATGCAGCATGGTATAAAGATTATCCTCAAAGCAAATTTCATTTTTTAATGATAACGCTGAGTGGCTGCAAATAGATAAAATGGGTCATGCATACAGCGCATATGCTGAAAGTAAAGCCAGCATGGAACTTTGGCGTTGGGCAGGCTTATCAAGAAAAAAGAGAATTTTATTAGGTGGATTCAGCGGGGCCGCATATCAAACAGCTATCGAAACCTTGGATGGCTTTAGCTCTGAATGGGGTTGGAGCTGGGGCGACTTTGCTGCTAATATTGCCGGAAGCAGTTTATTGGTAGCACAGGAATTTGCATGGGATGAACAACGGATACAGTTTAAATTTTCTTTTCATAAAAAAAATTATAGTGACAATGCTTTAAATGCAAGAAGCAATAAAATTTTTGGAGGAAGCGAACCTGAGCGCTTTTTAAAAGATTACAATGGTCAAACCTATTGGTTAAGTACTACACTAAAACCTTTTTTTCCTCAAAGTAAAATTCCGACATGGCTGCAATTATCTGTAGGTACGGGAGCTGAAGGTATGTTTGGTGCAAGAAATAACATTGAAAAAAACAAAGATGGCAACATTACTTTTTCAAGGCCGGATATTGAAAGATACAGGCAATGGTACTTTGCTCCTGATATTGATCTGTCTAAAATAAAAACAAAAAAGAAAGGGGTAGGAATAGCTCTAAATATTTTAAATATTTTTAAGTTTCCTACCCCTTCACTTGAATATTCAAAAAAAGGTTTAAAATTTAATTTTCTACATTTTTAATTGCCTCTGTTTCGTCTTTTGAAAAACCTTCCCTGCGTGCCGCCTTATCAAAATCTTCTTGTGTAGCGGGTGACATTTCAGTTTTGATATTAGAAATGTCCTGAATGGAAATTTCATCATTTTCGTCAGATAAATGCTTGCTTACTCTTGCATGGGTACTTTCATCTTTAAAAATCTGATGAGTTTTAGAAGAATTTTTTTCTTCATTTTTATCTACTTCCGGTTGCATAAAATTTTCTTTTAGTAGTTCAATTCTTTTGCCATAAATGAAATTGATAAATGAATTACACTCTTATAATAAAATCATCTCGTTTTGTTTGTTCTTTAGCCGAAGTGGGATTTAACGAAAAAACTTTGTCGAGCAGGCTTTTTAGTTTCTCAAAATTATCAGGTTTGCACATATAGTAGTTTGCACCTTTTATGTATACTTGGTTTATAGTTTCTTTTTGGTTAGATGTGGAAAAAATAATCACAGGAATATCCTTAAGCTTATTGTCTTTTTTGATCTCTTCCAAACATTCAATACCATTTTTTAATGGCATATTGAGGTCTAAAAAAATGAGATTTGGGTATTGATTTTTTTTCTCATCAAGACATCTCATCAATTGCTCACCATTGTTTACCATGGTGATTTTTACATTTTTTCTAACTTCTAATAACGCCTCTTCAAATAAAAATCTGTCATCTGCATCATCATCAGCTAAATAAACAGATAAACCGTGGGGTAAAGATTTATTCATGGGTGAAAATTAAATTAAAAATTTAAATTATGAGGATGGTTTTCCCCATAACGTGTTAAATCTAAGATAACTTTTCTCATATGAACTTAGAGTTATATTTTTAAAAAAGCTCCGGTAATATTTCCATCTTCAACAGTTACTACTATTGTTTCTTTTTTAGTGGTTGAAACAGAAAGACCAACATAATTAAGAGCAATAGGATACATCTTGTGTGTTCTTTCCACCAATGCCAGAGTTTGTATTTGCCCTGGAAACTTCAAAAGGAGAGGTCTTAAAGCATACAGCATCGTTTTACCGCTATTCGCAACATCATCTACGAGCAGAATGAGCTTATTTTCCATTGAAACTTCTTCGCTTAAAATTACTTCATTAGGCTTTTTTTTATTTATAGTTAGTGCAATCGTTTTTAATTTTCCTGCAAAATGTGGCTGCAGATATTCCTCTATTTTGTTGGCTATGTAAATTCCATTTTCTTTAATGCCTATTATAAACATCTCCTTCACACCTTCATTACGCTCAGCAATTTCGAGCGCCATACGGCGAAGTTTTTTATCAGCAGATGCAGCATTTAATACCATACAATCTATGTTTGTGAAATTGAAAATACAACATAAGCCTTATTATGAAGCGAAATTTCTTATGTCATACATATTTCTATTACTGCTAAAAACTTATTGTTCTAACTTTACCAACACATAAAAAATCGTATGCATTACATACCTCAAATAATCTTTTTGGTTCTGTTTGGCTTTTCTGTTTGGCTTTTTAGCAAGAACATTATTCGTATCCGAAAAAATATTTTTCTCGGTAAAACCGATGATGTTAATGATAACAAAAGCATGAGATGGAGGAATGTACTATTGCTTGCATTGGGGCAAAAGAAAATGTTTAAGAACATGCCAGTTGCCATTATGCATTTTATTATTTATGCCGGTTTCATCATTATAAATATAGAAGTACTTGAGATTTTACTTGATGGCATTTTGGGTACGCACCGTTTATTTCTAGGAACGCTGGGAAGTCTTTACACTTTTGCAATAAATTTATTTGAAATTTTAGCGTTTGGTGTTCTGGCGGTATGTGTAGTTTTTTTAGCCCGAAGAAATATTATTAAACTGAAACGCTTTGTAAGTAAAGATTTAAATGGTTGGCCACGTACAGATGCAAACCTGATATTGGTAGTGGAAATTATATTAATGTCGTTGTTTCTTTTAATGAATGCTGCTGACCGGGCTTTACAACTTCATGGAAGTGAGCATTACAGAGAAACCGGCAATTTTCTTATTTCAGAATTAATTTCTCCGCTTTTTGATACTACTTCCGTTGCTTCTCTTATTGTTTTCGAACGTGCATG
>JANXTN010000055.1 GCA_025352435.1 Ferruginibacter sp.
GGTAGCAAAAGCCAATCTGGCTAAAGGTTCCAGAGTAAGGGCAGATAAAGGTTATTTATTTGCATATCTAAATATACGAAATATTATTCAAAGTATTGACTGATAATATGTTATGACATAATTGCTTTGCAACGATCTCATTATAAAAAAAAGGCTCTGAGATTTGCTTAAATGACATTCCCTCTCCGATAGGGATCCGAATAAAAAGAGGCTGACTCGTACTTATGAGGGCACTGAAAAACTATTCTTAAAAGCAATATAAAAAAGGAGTAAAAAACTAAGGTTTTTTGCTCCTTTTTTCGTAACTTATATATTGTATAAAAAGGCAAAAAATGTTACTGCAACAACAAAAAATACATTTAAGTACCTTTTCAGAGTTGTATGATTTAATTGTACCTAAAGAAAATTTACTTAGAAAAATAAATGAGTTAATTGATTTTTCATTTATATACAAAGAGTTGGTAGATAAGTATTGTTATAATAATGGTCGTATGGCAGAAAGTCCAATTCGTATGTTCAAGTATTTATTATTGAAAACAATTTATAATGTTTCTGATGTCGATGTGGTAGAACGTTCTCGTTATGATATGTCTTTTAAATATTTTTTAGAGATGACACCTGAAGAGTCTGTTATTAATCCTAGCTCTTTAACTAAGTTTAGAAAACTACGATTAAAGGATACTGACCTCTTAGATTTATTGATAAATAAAACAGTAACCATAGCAATTGAAAAAGGGATTATTCGTACCAGGTCTATTATAGTTGATGCTACGCATACTTTATCAAGATCCAATCCATTTTCAGCTATAGAAGTACTGAGAGAACGTTCAAAAATACTTCGTAAAACAATATATTCATTTGATGACCAATGGAAAAATTGTATGCCTGAAAAAAACAATGATAATGATTTGGAAAAAGAATTGGTTTATTGTAAAGCTTTAGAAAATTTAGTAGAAAAAGAACCATCCATAAGATCCATACCGGCAGTAAGTGAAAAATTAAATCTGCTAAAAGAAACTATAGAAGATACGCAAGAAAATTTTACATTATCAAAAGATATGGATGCTAAAACAGGCCATAAATCTGCAGATAGTAAATTCTTCGGATACAAAACTCATTTAGCAATGACTGAAGAGCGTATCATAACAGCAGCAGTGATAACATCAGCCGAAAAAGGAGATGGCCCAGAATTACCTAACCTTTTAGAAATAAGCCAGCAAAATGGTATTGCCGTAGATGTCATCATTGGCGATACAGCCTATTCAGGAAAAGAAAATCTCAGTCTTGCAGGTGAGCAAACTATTAAAGTGGTAGCAAAATTAAACCCGATAATAACACAAGGTTGTAGGAAAGAAGAAGACAAGTTTGATTACAACAAAGATGCAGATATGTTTGTTTGTCCTGCAGGTCACCTAGCTACACGAAAAGCATGTCAAGGCAAAAAAAATGTTGGAAAAAACCAAACAACTACGTATTATTTTGATGTAGATAAATGTAAATCTTGCCCATTAAAAAATGGTTGTTATAGAGAGGGTTCAAAAACAAAAACGTATGCTGTAACTATAAAATCAAGCCTACATCAGGAACAAATGATTTTTCAAGAAACAGATTATTATCTTGAAAAATCAAAACATCGATACAAGATAGAGGCAAAAAATAGTGAATTAAAAAATGTACATGGATATGATAGGGCAATAGCTTATGGCATAAACAATATGCAAATGCAAGGGGCATTGGCAATTTTCACAGTAAACCTTAAAAGGATCATTAAACTAATGTAATAAATGAAAAAAGGCTAAAAAATAATATAAAAGTCGAGTTTTATAACACATACATCTACAACTCCACAGAAATTAAATACAAAAATATTAGCATAAAAAAATCGAATAAGAAAAAATCATGTTTTTACTTATTCGATTTAAAATAGTTTTACAAAAACAACTACTTTTTCAGTGCCCTCTTAATTAGGAGACAGCCTTTTTTATGTTTCTTTTTTATTAAAGTACTTTAAACTCTTTAAATAAATTTACTTTATTGGCTTCCACTAAATTTTGATAATTTTTCCATTTAGTCGCAAAAAAAGTATTGATTTTTACTACCGCTTCTGTTATTTTTCCTTCTGCTTTTTTTACCAAAATCTCTTCTTGTTGAGTTGGTGCTGCAGCTTTGTTTTTTATATTACCCATTGCTTCTTGATAGGCGGCAATTACCGTTTCTTGTGGTAGTTGGCCATACCCTTGACGCTCTATTTTTTTACCACTTATAAAATCTCTTATAAGTTTTATTTCATCCGCTATTTTTTTGCTTTGTTTGCGG
>JANXTN010000071.1 GCA_025352435.1 Ferruginibacter sp.
TTTCTTTTAACCCACAAACAAAACAAGGAAACAGGTATATTGATTTGCAACAGTTAAGTACCGAGGGGCAGGGTTTTGCAGAATACCCTGAGAGAAAAATATACAAGCTAAACCAGTTAAATATTCCTGTAGGTGCAGGTGTAAAATATGAGATTGGACCTCTTGTAAATTTAAGAGCAGAAGTGGTTTACCGCAACACTTTTACAGATTATCTAGATGACTTAAGCACCACCTATATTGATCCGGCATTGTTTGATAAATATTTTGGTGCGGGTTCTCAAAAAGCCATAAATGCAAGGGCATTGTACGACCAGCAGTTGGAAAAACACGGGGGAATAAATGGAAGGAGAGGTAATCCGAAAAATACAGATGCATATTTTACAGCCAATTTAAAACTAAGTGTAATTATAGGCAGGGAAAGATTGAGAAGGTAAATAAAGGTTAATACAAATAAAACGAGCATGGTTAAAAAATTATGCTCGTTTTGCGTTAAATACTAAAATATTTAAGAAAGAATGTTACATCTTTCTGTCTTTCTCCTCATCAGCTTGTTCCTTTGTTTTATTATCATTTAAAATATTTTTTGCTCCCTGCACAAGAGAGGATATAGGGCCTTCCATTTTTTTCTGCGGATCAGGTGTTTGTAAAGTTTTCGGTTCAGGTTTTACAGCTGCATCTTTATGCTGTTCTTGTGCTGTACCTTCTTCAATGTAGTCTGTCATAAATTGATTATTAGTTTGTGAGATTACACCCTGCAAAAGCTCAGCCATATTTGATAAATGTAATCGTCTCTGACCAAACTTTCCTTTATTCAACAACGCGTTTGGTAGCGTAAGATTGTATTGTATCAAAAACAGCGACCTTTTTTAAGTCATTGATAAGGAGATGGAGCCTTGCTATTAATGATGTACCGCTTAATTTTTTTATATAAAATGGTATATTAAATGAACTGATATCCGTAAACTCCCAGGGATGAAAGTACAAAGACAAATATCCATCCTTCTCTAAGGTCTGAAGCGCAAGTTTTTTATAAAGAGAATAAGGTAAGTTTTTAAAACTGAGCCAAAACAATGGAATTCGCAAATTGGGTGATACAGATCCCGGTAATCTGAGCATGCCTTTATCCTTGTAAAAAGTTCTCGAAAGATGCAAATTGTTATACCTGCCGGGCATTAGGGTAGGATTAATCGAAGCATCATATTTATAGCCTGCATTTATCAGATCGTCCATATTTACAGGCATCATTCTTGGCATTCTAAACCCGTGAATCGGTTTGTGAGTTATTGCTTCTAACAACGATTTTGATTCTTTTAAATCTGTGGTTTTAAATGAGGAATGAAAAAGAGAATGAGAAGCTATCTCGTGTTTTAATGATAAATTTTTAATAGACTCGGGGTAAAGTTTTGCAAAAGAACCGGTAGTAAATAAGGTCGATACAATATTATGCTCATCTAAAATTTTAGTCACTAAATCAAGGCCTTGTTTACCTATTTCCATTTGTCGGCTCAATTCAATATGCTGTTTAAATTCTAAAGGAAGATCAAATTCCTCCACATCAAAAGTCAATAGAATAGTAGGTTCTTTAAACATCGTTGCTAAGCAATTTGTTTTTTCTTTCACGGGCAAGATCAACCTGCAAAAATTGTTTACTGTATAACTGAACGCTCAATACAATCCATATAACTAGGCAGGGCAAAGCCTTTAAAGAATAGGGCCTCACAATATGTGTACGTACATAAGGAGTAAAAATATCTGAGTAAGAGAAACAGGTTAACAGCAAAGCAAAAATAAATAAAGCATTCTTTCCTTTTGTTGGCTCCTGCATAAGGTACCATACGCATACCATTGGGAAAGATATGATGTAAGTCGGAGATTCCGAGCTTGTATTAAAGATGACAACGGCAATGCAAACGGAACAAAGAATATAGAGTTTAAAACGGAGATCCTTGTAAAAGGCTACATGCATAAACTGCAATGCAAACATAACAGCTGCAACCAAAAGTACCCACCATGTTTTAAAATCAGGCAATTTAAAAATGCGTTTAATCATGCCCATCACACTTATATCCTGCAAATCATTGTGTATATCCATCCGTACATTTTTGGCGGCTTTTTCCGCCACTGCATTGTACCAATCTACATAAGAATAAGTTGCAAAATGTGGGCCTGCAATTAGCATCGGTAACAAAAAGAAAACTAATGACCATACAACTGCCCAGCCAATAAAAGACAATTTTTTATCATTAAACAAAAAGAAAGCAAAGCCTACAATGCCATACAGTTTTATAAAAGTAGCCAATAAAATAAAGAAGAGTGACCATCCGTTTTTCCCTTTTTCAGCATATACAAATCCTAATATCAGCAAGGCAAGTATAAACGGATTTATCTGGCTCCATGCGGTGTTATTAAGCATTTCATTGCAGCTAAAAATAAGTACTGCATTTTGCCATGTTTTTTGAATGGGGAGCTTTCTAATAGCAAAATAAAGTATACTGGCATTAAAAAGACTCCAGAAAACAAAGCCCAGTTTTAATGGCAATAATGCGAAGGGGGCAATAACAATACTGAATATAGGTCCGTACAAATTTACATCCGCATACTCTAGGGGATATTCATTGTAAAGATTGAGGTGGTGTGTACTGTGATAAAATACACTTCTGAAAATAGCAAAGTTATTGATGTAATTATCTTTAATTAAGGTGCGAATAATGCTTATAACCGGCAGACCAAACCACAACCATATTGCAAGCTGTTGATTGTATAAAAAATCTCCAGATGACAACCATCTTTTTGCCTGTTTAAGTGTTGTGCCTAAAGCCATCAATTCAGCGCTTTTATTTCATTGATGATATATCGGGGACGGTGTTTTGTTTGCATAAATATTTTGCCAAGGTATAAGCCAATAATTCCCAAAACTGTTAGCTGAACTCCCCCAAAAAAAGCGATGGTGGCAATGGTAGATGCCCAGCCCGAAATAGCAATACCTTGGTATAAACTATACAACACATAGGGAAGATATAAAATGGCCATGAACGAAGTAAAAAAACCTACGTATATGGCCATTGTGAGCGGCTTTGTGCTAAATGATGTAATATTATGCAGAGCTAATTTGATCAGTGCCTTTGTAGGATATTTCGATTCGCCGTTTACTCTTGCTTCTACCCTGTATGGAATGCCGAGTTGTTTGTAACCAACCCATTTAAAAAGTCCCCTAAAAAAAGGTGCATCTTCTTTCATTTCCTTTATTACTGCAAGTACTTTTTTATCAATGATCTTAAAATCTGCAATACCGTTTTCCAGTTCTACATCTGCCAGTTTTGAAAGCATCCAGTAAAACATTTTTGAATATAACTTTGAAGAATAAGATACATGCTCATTGCTTCTTTCTCTGTAGGTATATACTACATCATTGCCTGCCTGCCATTTTTCAATAAGTATGGGTATAAGTGATGGTGGATGTTGCATATCTGCATCAATGGTAATAACTGCATCAGCGGTGGCCGGTATATGCTGAAACCCGGCCAGCATAGCGGCTTCCTTTCCAAAATTTTTTGAAAAGCTTATATAACTGATGCTGTTATTTGCAGCCGCAAGTTTTTGTATTGTAGTGAGGGTAGCATCTTTGCTCCCATCATCTACAAAAAGTATTTTATATGCAGCATGGGGAACGGTAGCAAACACATGAATGATCTCATCGCTTATCAGAGCCGCATTCTTTTCCTCATTATATAATGGGATAAGCACAACAACAGTAAAGGGTATATGGGTGCCGGCGTTCAAGATTTTCGTTTCAGTTCATTCTAATAAATGAAGATATAATTTTTATGTAAGAATTGTATTCGCTGCTATCAAACTTCCTTAAGTACATCAATTAAGTTTTCAATAGAAGCCTGTAATTTAAACCCTCTCATTAAATTGTTGCTGAAAAATGAACGAGCCTGGATTTTTAAATTGAAGAATAGGATAGAAAGTCTAGGATGTGAATTTGAAATTGTTTAATGACAATGTTCATTGGTCATCTGAAAAAATAAAATCCTTAAAAATTTTTATAAAAACTTAATTTATAGATCCATAGTTTTCAATATCGTACGTACAATTACGGTGTGTAAAAATGGAGCGTTTATCCAATTCCGTAACTTTAATTGAACAATTTTTAGAATATCTACGTATCTTGCGTAGAAGTTAATCT
>JANXTN010000073.1 GCA_025352435.1 Ferruginibacter sp.
GTACCGTTGCTGTCAAAAATAATCCAATGGCGACTCAATAATTTTACGGGAAAACCATTTTTATTTTCAATGGTAACCCTATACGCAAACATAAATTCGCTATTGGAAGGGTTGCTATACTCTGCCTGGTAAAATGTTTCCACACTAACGTTTACACCTTCTGATATTTTACTAACCATCTAAATTTTTTTTGACTGCTTAAAACCATTTTTTAATAGCCATTGCAAAACCTTATCCCTGTTATCGCCCTGCACGATTATTTCACCTTCTTTTACTGAACCACCCGTGCCACAAGCTGTTTTTAATTTCTTTCCTATATCATCTTTATCAGCATTTGTGCCAATAAAATTTTCTACTAAAGTGACCATTTTCCCACCCCGATGCTTTTTATCTAACCGTATTTTTATTTTCTGCTCAGCAGGAAGAAGCGTTTGTTGCTCTTGATCTTTCTCTTCCTCAACCTTAAAATTTGGATCAGTTGAATAAACAAGACCTGAGAGGGAATTTATTTTTTTTGACATGTTGATAGTTTCTGGTTAAGAATTGTAAGTTGTAGGTTGCTAGAGTTAAATAAATTCACAACCAATAACCCGCAACTCGTAACCCATCTTAAATACTTAATTAGAAATAATGGCCGCCTTCAAACTCAAATCCAAACTCACTGCCTGGTGTATAACTGCCCCGCTGCTTATGTAGTCAACTCCTGTGGCAGCATAGCTTTCAATATTTTCTAAATTGATGCCACCGCTTGCCTCTGTTTCATATTTACCTTCAATTATTTTAAGCGCTTCTACAATTTTTTCTGGTGTGAAATTATCTAACATGATAATATTCACTTTTCCGGTCTGCATTACTTTTTCAACATCCTCAAGACTTCTCGTTTCCACCTCAATTTTTAATTTAAGATTATTTTGCTGCACATAATTAAAAGCGTTGTTTATTGCCTTTTCTAAGCCGCCACTATAATCAATGTGATTGTCTTTGAGCATAATCATATCATACAATCCAAAACGATGATTATTTCCACCTCCAATTTTTACAGCTGCTTTTTCTAATAATCTAAAATTTGGAGTGGTTTTTCTGGTATCCAACAACTTCGTTTTATAACCGGATAATTTATCTACGTATTTCTTGGTTAGAGTAGCTATACCACTCATCCGCTGCATGCTGTTCAATACAAGCCTTTCACAGGTAAGAATGGTATGCACTCTGGCTTTTACTTCAAACGCAGTGTCGCCATAGTTCATTGCATCACCATCTTTTTTAAAAACTGTAAACACGATATCTGGCTGTACAAAACGGAAGACACTTTCTGCCACATCCATTCCTGCAACAATTCCGTCTTGTTTTATTTTTAAAACGGCTTTGCCTTCTTCATCGGCACTTATGGTGGATAAAGTAGAGTGATCTCCATCCCCAATATCTTCTTTTAAGGCATTCTTTATTAATTCATTCAACGCAGTTTCGTACTTCATATTGTAAAGTTAATAAACAGTTATCTGTAGTTTTTTCAACAGGAAATATTATAAAATTAAAAAACTCCCGCAAGCAGGAGTTAAATAGTTTATTAGAATAGATTTTACTTTTCGAATTTTATTTCCTGCAAAGTTTGCTTGTCTCCTTTCTGTTTAAGGTTGAGTGTGGTTCTATAAGTTCCATTGGAAGTTGTTAAAGTTCCGATACAAAACTCTGCTCCACCACTTTCGCCCTGGTGCAATATTGTAAAGGACTTTACGGAATTGTTCGCAAAAAAATCTTTTAAGACAACTTCAGCTTGTGCTTTGCTGTAATTGACGCTTTTTCCATTGAGTGTTATTTCTACTGTGTTATCAAAATATCTGGATACGGAAGCAGCATTGCCGGTTTTGATAGCATTTACCACATCATTTATTCCGGCAAAAATTGTGAAAGAGCTTAACATTACAAAAGCAGCTATTATTGTAAAATTTTGTTTCATTGTATTTAATTTATGTGATGCCCAATTTGCGAAAACTATGCCACATAAAATTTGAAGGCAGCATAAAGTCATGTTTGGCTTGGTTATAACAAATATCTTTTCTTTTTATTACAAAATGTAAAGAAACATAGCTTTGTACTATGCAACATAAAAAAACAATTTTGATAATCATGGATGGCTGGGGTTTAGGCAAGGAAAAAAGCAGTGATGCTATCCAACATGCAAACACACCATTCGTAAGTTCGCTTTACCGGAATTATCCTAATACTACCTTGGTGACCTGCGGAGAAGCAGTCGGATTACCGGATGGCCAGATGGGAAACAGTGAAGTGGGCCATTTAAATCTTGGTGCCGGGCGAGTAGTTTATCAGGATCTACAACGGATAAACGTGGCCATACGAGATAAAAGTTTTGATACCAATGAGCAACTTTTGAGCAGTATTGCTTTTGCAAAAAACAACAATGTTCCTTTGCATTTAATGGGGCTTGTAAGCAACGGCGGCGTACACTCCCACATCAACCACATAA
>JANXTN010000085.1 GCA_025352435.1 Ferruginibacter sp.
GTTTTGAAATTGTTTTATGATCTAAACTGAAAACGTATTTTGAAATAAACGTTTCTTGATGATGGTGCTCAAGATGTGCATCGTGGTGAATATCTTGCTGAACCGCTGTCTCATTCAATGTTATTACGTTGCTCATAATTATTTTTTTTTAAATCTTTTAATTTTTTGCCGGTAAAACTGCTGCCAATGTTTTTGTAGAGTCAGTTTTGGAGGGATCTTTATCGGGGAAGAGTGTAAAGTACTCAGGCTTTTGATCTGCTATCCATTTTTTGTATTCTTCAGGTTTTTCCACAACGATAATTCCTCTCATAGAAAAATGTCCCGCGCCACACATCTGGTCACAACTAATTTCATAAGTGAAATTTGGGTTTCCTGTGCGCACCTTCATTTCTTCTGTTGTATATTTTGGAGTAAACCAAAGTGTTGTTGGAATACCAGGTACTGCATCCATCTTCATTCTAAAATGCACTAAGCCCACATCATGTATTACATCTTGAGCACCTATAACCAATTTAACCGGAATACCAACTGGTAAATGCATCTGGGTTGTATGAATGTCATCCAAACTATTTACGTCATCAAAGTCAACTCCCAATATGTTTCCTGAGGGCTTGTTGTAAAGTCTGTAATTCTTTTTACCTAAAATACCATCTTTACCGGGGTAGCGCATTTCCCATGCAAACTGGTGGCCGGTAATTTCTACAGTTATAGCATTTGCGGGAGGATTGCCTGTTATTTTGAACCAGTTAATTAAACCAAATACCACAAGAATGGTAAGGAAAATTGCGGGAACAGTTGTCCAAAGTAATTCAAGCTTTGTATTGTGTGGGAAGAAAAAGGCCTTCTTTCCTTCTTTCTCCTGGTATTTAAATGCAAACCAAAAAAGCAAAATTTGTGTGATTATAAAAATAAATCCTGTTACACCGATGGTGAGGTATAACATAAAATCTATTTTCTCGCCTTCTACAGATGCTGAGCCTTGAGGGAAAAGTGTTTTATGAAAGAACCATTCGTTACAAACGTACACCCCTATTAAGCCGAATATTAAAAAAGCTACTAGTAAAAAACCGTTTATTTTATTGTTTTGCTTTCTTGTTTTTTCTTCTCCCTTAAGTACGCTAACATACTCACTCGCTTTTGCGATCTGAAAAATGACCACAAAGACCATTATCACAATTGCCAATAAAAATAATTCTTTCATTTCTGCTTTATTTGTACGATTGAAAGGTTTTGTTTCAACCAGTCGTTTTCTTAAAAATAGATATACAATTCCTACAAAAAACTGATGTTATTTCAGTATATAAATTTACGATGATTCTAAGTGTGGTGTATCATACTTTCCTTCAAGAAAGGATGATTTTTCGCAATTAGAGAATGCTTCGAAATGTAATTTCCAACACCCCACATAATTACCCCAATAAACAAAGCTGCAATTCCAAATTCAAAAGGCATCAGTTCAAAATTTGGACCTACCGTACCGGGCATCACCATTTGGAAAAAATCTATCCAGTGACCAAATATTATTAACACTGCTACAAATGTTACAACTGTCCAGTTTCTTTTTGTACTCTTTCTCATTAATATTAATAGGGGAGCTAAAAAGTTTACAATCAAATTAAAAAAGAATAAACCATAGTAAGGACCTGTCTTTGTAGCGTTGCCAATCCTATCAATAAAATAACGGGTTTCTTCCGGTTGATTGCTATACCAGATAAGCATGTACTGGTCAAACCAAAGATATGCCCAGAAAACAGAGAAGGCGAACATGAACTTGCCAATATCATGCAAATGTTCTTCTGTTACATATTCCAGTTCGCCTCGGTTTTTTAAATAGATTACGAAGACAGCAATTAATGAAAGCCCTGAAACGAACGTACTTGCAAAAGTGTACCAGCTATACATAGTGCTGTACCAGTGTGTATCTATACTCATCAACCATAACCAGGGCACAGTAGAAGCAACACTTAATCCAAAAAACACTACGAAGAAAGATGCATAAGTAAAATTTGAATCCATCCATTTTTTTGCCTGCACATGATCCATTGGGCCTTCATCATCTGAATTTAAACTCAGAGAACGCATCTTACGACCTAACAAACTCCAAAGACCGATAGAAAGTGCCGACCATACAAGAAAAAATGTTGGATTTAAGAACCCATGCTTTCCATTTAATATTTTATCGAATGTGCCTGTGCCTTTTACATAAAGATTAGGATCTAACCAATGGTAAATGTCTGTACGACCTCCTAATACAATTGCCAAAAGAATAATAAAAGTAATAAGCCCTAACACGGGTACTACGCTTGAAATTGCTTCAGATACCCGACGCATAGCTACTTGCCAGCCACCCATAGCCAATGTTGTAATGCATATAAAAAACATTGCCGTATTGGCCGTAAGCAACCAATACACACTATTTTGTAGTAATACTGCCCAAAACCTTGTTCCATTTACATCTGCCTGTGCTCCCGCTTCGTGGTGAACAGGATGTGCAAATGGATGAAACATAATAAAACCATATAGCACAGCAAGTAAACCTGCGACGATCAAGCCCCATGTCCATTTTTTATAGCTTCCCGGTAAATCAAATTGGTTATTGTTCATTTAATACTTTTTTATTGGGCTTAAATATTTTTACTAATTATATTTTTTTGGCTGTTGTATCTTTTGTTGCCGCCGAAGATGTAGAATCTTTGTTTGGTTGTAAGGTTCTTATGTATTTTACAATCATCCAGCGTTGGGCCCTTGTAACCTGTGACGAATATGGACCCATTAAACCTTTACCGTAGGTAATGGAATGAAACATAGTACCATCAGCCATTTTTACATAGGCATCCGCAGTTAGATTTGCTACACCACCTACATATCCGCCGCTTGCAATAGGTCCGTTGGCTACACCTGTAGCACCATGGCAAATGGCACAGTTTACATTGAATAATCTACCTGCTTCTGCCATTTGTGCTTTGGTTATTACAATTGAGTCGTAAGGGTTTTTTACCATGCTGCTCATTTTGTAACCATTGCTATCATTTGGCAAAGTGTAAGGAAATAATTCTCCTCTTTTTATTGTGCCCGCGGGTGGGAGGTTATTAAAAAATATCATATCTCCTCCTTTCTTAAACATATCCATTGTAAACTTTACACTGTCTCGTTTTGCATAACTTTCGTAGGCTCTGCTGTAAGCCATGTCAGGCATGTAAACTTTACCTGGCTCCCGTTTGCTGTCACAACCGGAAAAAATAAAAGCTGCTGTTACAATGGTTGCAGGTATTATATGTGTAAGTAGTTTCATTTTTAAAAATTGTCCTTATGGCCATCTAAGGCCAATTAAATTTTACAAGTGTAATTTAATATCCTAATTCTTCTCTGTAAAGCTGCTGTTCCTTATCATATCTTCCAAGCCACCATCCTGTTTCTGCTACCTGCACATTAATTTCTTTGGCTCCGGCATTCTGCAGAAATTCTTGTACTTCCAAATCATTTGTTTTATCTGTGCATTCAATCACCATTACAAAATGATCATCTGTAGATCGTGGACTAAAATGATGCTTTTTTACAAAAGGCGATAATTGGCATAAATAACAAAAAGTAAGTACCATACCTACTGCAGAAAACAACACTGTAAGTTCAAACGTAATAGGGATCCAAGCCGGTAGCGCAAAATGGGGCTTTCCGCCAATGTTCAAGGGCCAGTCTTTTGTGAAAACCCAGCTTATGAAAGTAAGGGCGGTTGTAGTTCCTGTAATTGCGTAAATAAAACCGGCAGTGTGTATGCTTGTTTCTCTTAAGCCCATTGCATGGTCTAAACCATGCACAGGGAAAGGAGTATAAACATCATGAATTTTGTACCCGGCTTTTCTTACATTTTTTACAGCGGGAAAAAGCACCTCTTCATCGTCAAATGATCCTACCACAAATTTTTTAATTCCACTCATAGATTATTGTTTTCTATGGACTTTGTCCAAAGTTATTCGAGTTAAACCCCTTCGGGATTTATTACAAACTATATTATTTATCCTCTACTCAATCTCCTAATTAAGCCCCTCCTGCGGAGGGATTTGGGAAGGCTCTCAATGAGCATGCTCAACCTCTTCAATATAAAATTTTTCCGCATCTGCTTTTTCAATGCTACTCATTTTCACTTTATAATTTTCACCACTGGTTTTTAAAATTGATTTGATCTCTGCTACCGCAATAACCGGGAAATATTTTGCAAAGAAGAAAAAGCAAGTAAAGAACAACCCAAACGTACCAAGGTAAAAACCAATTTCATAAATACTTGGGCTGTAATAAGTACTCCAACTCGATGGTAAAAAATCTCTGTAAACAGAAGTTACAATGATTACGAAACGCTCGTACCACATACCCACGTTCACAATAATGCTCATAAAGAAAGTAACGGTAACATTCCTTCTTAATTTTTTACTCCAAAACAACTGTGGAGATACTACGTTACAGAACATCATAAGGTAATAACTCCAACCGTAAGGGCTGAATATGTTTCCTCTGTTTTGAAAAAAAGCATGAATTTCATATGGATTTTGACCGTACCATGCGATAAACAATTCAGTGAGGTAAGCAATACCCACAATACTTCCGGTGAGAACGATTACTTTGTTCATTGCCTCAATGTGACCGATGGTAATATAATCCTGAAGGCTTAAAACTTTTCTTACAATGATCAGCAATGTTTGCACCATTGCAAAACCCGAGAAGATTGCTCCGGCTACGAAATATGGTGGAAAAATAGTTGTATGCCAACCTGGTACTACAGAGGTTGCAAAGTCAAATGATACAATTGTATGTACAGAAAGTACAAGTGGTGTACTTAAACCTGCCAATACCAATGATAAAGATTCAAAACGCTGCCAGTGCTTTGTGCTACCGGTCCACCCAAATGCTGCAATACCATACATCATTTTGCGAAATTTCGTTTTTGCTCTGTCTCTTACTGTTGCAAAATCAGGTAACAAGCCAGAATACCAGAATAATAAGGAAACGGTAAAATATGTTGATATCGCAAACACATCCCACAAAAGCGGCGAGTTAAAATTCACCCATAAAGGACCACGAGTATTAGGGTAAGGCAATACAAAAAATGCCATCCACACACGACCCATGTGCCAAATTGGAAACTGCCCTGCACATATAACCGCAAAAATAGTCATCGCCTCTGCCGCACGGTTTACACCTGTTCTCCAACCTTGTCTGAATAGTAAAAGAATAGCAGAAATCAATGTACCTGCGTGACCAATACCTACCCACCAAACGAAATTGGTAATATCCCATCCCCATCCAATTGTTTTATTAAGGTTCCACTGACCAATACCATAAGTAACCTCCCTGTAAATACTGTAAACCCCAAACATAAGTAAGGCTACACTTATGTAGAAACCAATGTACCAAAGCCTCCCAGGCTTCATTTCAATAGGGCTGATGATATCTTCAGTTACTTGGTGATAGTCTTTATTACCATCTACCAACGGCTCCCTTTGTTGTGACTCGTACTTAAGTAATGACATATTTACTATTAGATTTAAGATATTAGACACAAGATTTGAGACTTGAATCTTTCTCTATATTTATTTTATTATTTTTTCCCAATAACAGAAATTCTGCTTTCTTTAATGCGCTGCTTCTACTGCTTTCTCTTCTTTCTGTCCAACTTCCTTTCCTTCGGTTAAATTCCCTTTTTCGTGTTCTACTTCGTTACCATTGTTCACCTCTCTATCTGTATTTCTTACTTTGGCCAGGTAACTTACATTTGGAAGAACGTGTAGTTGTTCCAACACATAAAAATTACGGTTTACCTGTTCTACATTTCTGATTTTATAAACATCACTTTGTTTATCATTCACATTACCAAAAGTGATGGCGTTAGCAGGACAAGCCTGCGCACATGCTACTTTTACGTTGCGAACCAAGGTTGGATCCTGTTGTTTTTTCGCTTCTAATTTGCTATCCTGCAAACGTTGTACGCAGAAAGAACATTTTTCAATAACACCACGAGATCTAACTGTTACATCGGGATTTAATACCATTCTTGTAAGATCATCATTCATTTGATACATCACTTCATTGGTATCTACCCCTACAAGCGCATTTTGATTGTCTTTAAAACTATCCGCTCCATTGTAATCTAGCCAGTTAAAACGACGTACTTTATATGGACAGTTGTTTGCACAATATCTTGTACCTATACAACGGTTGTAAGTCATTTGGTTTAAACCTTCGCTGCTGTGGTTTGTAGCAGCAACAGGACAAACATTTTCACAAGGAGCATTATCGCAATGCTGACAAAGCATCGGCTGAAATATAACATCCGGATTTTCTAAATCTCCAGTGAAATACCTATCTATACGCAACCAGTGCATTTCATGTGCACGTTGCACCTGAATTTTACCAACAACACTTACATTATTTTCTGCATTGCATGCTACTACGCAAGCACTGCAACCAGTGCAGGTGTTTAAGTCAATGCTCATTCCCCACTTAATTCCCGGCTTATCGAAATCAGGGTATTGCGTTGCATCCTTTACGAAATCTGTTTTACCGCTAGGTGTTATGAGTGATCTTTCATGACGAGGCTCAGCAAGTAACTCCTTTGGATCACTTGTGAAAGATGCAAGATTGGTTTCGTAAATTACAGGGCGGCCTTCAGTAAAACCGTGCACCTGCGTTTGTGCCAATGGATAAGTATCGCTGGTTTTTTCAATTGTAGCAGGAGAGGAATAAGAAAAAGAAGTTCCATCCCAACCTGTAAATACATAAGCATTTTGGCCGGCACCAAAAGCGGCACGACCTATTCTTTCTAAATTTATTTCTTTTGTTGCTGTTGCATTGCCACGACCATAACCAACTGCTATTGCAATTGTATTCGCATTTAGACCCGGAATAATTAAAACAGGTAAACTAAGCGTCTTTCCATTTACTGTAACTTTCATTACAGGCTTTTCAGGATGCACTTCATACTTATCTGCGTCTTTTTTATTAGGATTTGTGACATCAAAATTGAAAAGGTTTTTGGCCATTGATGGTGCTACCATTGCGTAGTTGTCCCAGGTTACCTTTGTTATGGGATCCGGCAATTCCTGTAGCCAAGGATTATTAGCCTGACTACCTGTACCCATTCCTATTTTCTGGTAAAGCACCACTTCGTGTTCGCCCGTCTTCACTGCTGCAATCTTAGCTGCTGCTGCGGCTACACTGCCGCCATTATAAGCACCACCTGTTGCAATTGCTGTTCCCGTTGTTTCAATAACACCATCCTGCAAGGCTTTGTCCCACTTATCTATCGATACCAATTTTGTAGCCCAATATTTTTTAAAATAGCTTTCGTAAGCATCAGTAATTTCAGGTATTGTACCTTGTACATATCCTTTCGGAACACTGTCTTTTGCAACAACGGGTGCTACTATTGCACCACCGCTCCAGTTCAGTAAAGATGTCTGGAATGGTCTTGTTTTAAATAATGGATTGATGATAGGTTGTATCAAACTCACATAACCGGAAACCGCTTCTGCGTCGCCCCAACTTTCCAACCAATGGTTGCTTGGTAAAATATATTTACACAGTTCTGTAGTTTCATCCATTGTTGAGTTGAACGAAACAGACACCGGCAATTTCAATAATGATTCTGCAAACTTTTTACCATCTGCATAGGTATAAACAGGATTACAATCGTAGACTAATAATGCACCCACGTTGCCTGCATTCATATCTGCTGCAAGCGTAACTATATCGGTGTCTATACCCTTTCTAATGTTAGCAGTATTGCTCCAGTTTATAGTTGTGCCGTTTGCGCCAATTGCTTCATTTATTGCATTTACAATTAACTGAACATTTACATCATTACTACCACACACAACTAAGGAAGTTCCTTTTCCTGCAGAAAGCAAAGCTGCAGTTTGTTCTATACCTTTTGTAAGTCTTGCATCTTTAAAAGTGGGCGCTGTTACTGCTCCACCTAATTTTGCCAGCAATGCCAATGCTACGTTACCTGTTTCGGAAGGTTTGTGTGTATATCGATCGTCGGCATTGCTACCGGTCATACTCATCATACTTTCAAAATGAATATGACGGCTTAACTCCGGTTTTCCTGCCTTTACTTTTTTGTTTTCAGCATACTGTCTGCTGTATTCTGTTGTGCTTAACCAAGTACCTAAAAAATCAGCCCCTAAGCTCACAATGTTTTTTGCCTTATCAAAACGGTACTGAGGCAAAGCTTTTTTACCATAACTAGCCTCATTGGCCAATAACATACCACTGTAACTTACTGCATCGTACTGCACATGACGGCTTCCCGGGTATTTCGCCAGAAACTCAGTAATCAATTGAAGGGTAGAAGGTGAATGTATGGTTGAGGTAAGCAAAACAATAGGCTTACCTGCAATGCCTGACATTGCCGTAGAAATTATTTTATCGAAATTCTCAAAACTTGTTATTTCTTTAAACTGATCACCGCTTTTTTGCAAAGGGTGACGTAAACGGGTTGGATCATATAAATCCAAAATAGAAGCCTGTGCCTGTGCACTCGTTCCACCTTTTGTAATGGAAGAGAGTTCATTCCCTTCTATTTTAATTGGGCGGCCGTCTCTTTGTTTTACCACAACACTTATTGCATCCCCACCATTTACATATGTGGATGCATAATAATTGGGAACCCCCAAAATCACATTATCAGGTCTTTGTAAATAAGGAACAGCCTTTCGCACGGGCATTTCGCAACTTGCTGCTATTGCGGCAGCTGCTGTGCTAAAACCTAAGTATTTTAAAAAATCTCTTCTTGGGGTTTTAATATCCAGTAATCCTTTACCATCAAGATCTTCCAACGGAAGCAATTCTTCCTGAAACTCTTTTTCAGCGGATTTTTTGAATCTATCTGACTGCGTTAAATCTCCAAAATTTTGCCAGTACTGTTTGTTGTTACTCATACTCTATGTGAAATGTGCAGAAGTGCAAATGTGCTAATTCTTCAAAATCGATCTTACTATTATTGTTTAAGCGTTCTATCCGTTACATTCTTCTGCAAATTTGCCAATTTGCAGATTGTGTTAGTAATGACATTTCTGACACTCCGTACCACCAATTTTTTCTACTGTTACACTATCCATTTTGTGTGGGTTAGGTATTTTTCTGCCGTTCTTATCTACAATTGAGTCTTTCATTTGCTCATGGAACTTTTCGTAAATGCTGTAAAACTTATTTCCTGTACTGTCGGCAGAATTATAGAAATCTACTTTAGATTCTCTATGACAGTTTATACACCAACCCATACTTAAGTCGGAAAACTGATATACTTCAGGCATTTCCTGAATATTACCATGGCAGGTTTGGCAATTTTGCTTGCCCACTTTTACGTGCTGGCTATGATTAAAATAAACGTGGTCAGGTAAGTTGTGAATTTTTATCCATTCAATAGGATGGGCGCCATCAGGCATTCCGTCTTTGTTGTTATCAGGATTGTATTCTTTCTTTTCCGGGTTCCATCCTGCGTAAGCGTATAATTTTTGTATTTCTGCTGTACCGTTCACTGATGTACCATCTTCCCGTGTAATGGCTTCACCTTTATATTCTTTAATAGCCATATGGCAATTCATACAAACATTTACAGAAGGTATACTTCCGCTTTTACTATCCTGAGTGCCGCCGTGGCAATACAGACAAGATATTTGGTTTGTGCCGGCGTGCACCTTGTGAGAATAATATATGGGTTGAACAGGTTGGTAATTTTTCATTCTGCCTAAACCATAAGCTGCAGTAATTGTAGTGTAGCCGCCTAAACCAAAAAGGAGCAACACTGCAGCCATCAAATAAGTTTTGTTACGGTAAAAAGGAACAGGTTCACCACGCAAAACACCTTCTTTATCGTCAGATAATTTGCGGAGATTGCTGTTTACCTGCAGTAAGATGAATGCTACAATGGCAAGTATCAATGTAAGTATCCCAAATAAAAGAGAGTTATTGTCCGGGCTTTCCGATGTGGCGCCTGCAGGTGTACCTGACGGGGCCGTAGGTTCTTTGTAATTATCTACATAATCAAGTATTGCATCTATATCTGCCTTTTTAAGTTGAGGGAAAGCCGTCATCACCGTTGGCTTCCATTTTTCAAACAATGTTTTTGCATATGGGTCTGTAGCTATCATTGCGGCCGGGTTAGCTACCCATTTGTAAACCCACTCCGGAGATGGTTCTCTTTTTCTGGCACCCGCTAAAGCCGGACCTGTATAATCCTGGTTAGGCTTGTGGCAGTTAGCACAATTTGCTTTAAACAATGCCTCTCCCTGTGCAAAAGCACTGTTATTTGAGATAAAACCAATGAGGAGAAGACATACAAGAAAACGAGAGATGAATTTTTTGTAACAGATCATACAATTAAGCCGGGTTTTTTTATAGAAAATGGCTGTTCCATGTGCAAAAATAAGACACGATACTGACAAACTATCAACATTCATGATTTTTTTTTAACACAATTAATACTAAATATCCAATTTAGACAAGCTGTTTTAAATTTGATTGTCATCACATTGTAATTGAAAAGAAACGTTGCATTTTTGATAAAAGGAAATAGAATTTCCGTTTAATTTTTTCATTTTTGCTGCATGTTAAAGCGACTCCAAACAAAATGGAAAGTAGGTGCGGGAAGACTACTACTAATCATTGCAACTTTTGCTATTGAGGAGAGTTTGTGTGGCTACACGGGAAGAAAATTGTTGGAATACTTCAATATTGAAAGAGGAATTTTGTGGTTGTGGTTTACGTAATTACCATAACCCTCTTATGACCGCTGGCAGTTTTGTTGGTAAGCATTCCTCTGGGGCAGTTCTTTTTTTTTAAACGATACCTTCGCAATATGTTTAAAAGATTTAGTAAAACAACATCCGATAATGAAAATACAAAAACGTTCAGATGAAGATCGCCATTTTTGCCAGTGGTGCAGGTAGTAATGCTGCTGCCATCATTAAAACATTACCAAACTTCATTAAACGGGAGATAGCCACTATTGCAGTAATTATTTCAAACAATGAAAAAGCCGGGGTTAAAAATATTGCTGCCACACATAATATTCCGTTTGAGATTTTAGCAATAAAAAACAAGGATGAGGTTGAGCAGGCTGATGCTTATCTGGAAATATTAAATAAGTATAAAATTGATTTTGTCGTGCTCGCCGGTTATTTAAAAAAAATGCCGAAAAAAATTACGAAAAACTATAACAAGAGAATCGTAAATATTCACCCTGCATTATTACCCGCATATGGCGGTGTAGGAATGTACGGCAGGCATGTGCACGAAGCTGTAATTGCAGCCCGAGAAACCGAAAGTGGTATTACCATACATTATGTTGATGAAGTTTATGATCATGGGCAAATTATTTTTCAGGCAAAATGCACTGTTGAAAAAAACGATTCCGCAGAAGACCTTGCTAAAAGAATTCTGCAGTTGGAGCACAGGCATTACACCGGAGTTATAGCCCAAACAATACTTTCTCAAATTGCTGTTAAATAAACGAAGCCTTTATTCTTGCATGGTTTTGTGGTGTAATATTACTTTCAAAAATAATTTCGCTTGCGCATTAGTGTTACATTGCTCCTTTTATTTTTTTGCCATTTCACCACCACTGCACAAATCACAGTGAGCGGTACAGTGTTGGATAACAGCAAAATAAATTTTGTAGAAGCAGTAGGGGTAATAAGCACCGGTGGTAAAATTGCAGTGACAGATTCTTTAGGCAGATACAGCATACAGGCAGGTGCAGATGATTCTCTGTATTTTATTTACAACAACAAACCCACTCAAAAATTTGCCGTCAATAAAATTCCAAATACTGCTCAGTTTGATATTTCGCTGCATATTTCTGTAAAAAGCAAGTACAGTCTTTTAAAGGAAGTGGTGGTTTACTCAAAAAATTACAAACAAGATTCGGCAGAAAACAGAGAAAATTATGGAGAGGTTTTTAATTATAAAAAACAGGGCATTCAAACTTCTATAAGCCCGGGTGGCGGCGTTGGGCTTGATGTTGATGAGATTATAAATGTCTTTCGTTTTAAAAGAAACAAAAGGTTGAAAGCCTTTCAGCAAAGGCTGGAAGCAGATGAAAAAGAAAAATATATTAACTATCGCTTCAACAAAGTTTTTGTAAAAAGAATTACACAATTGCAAAGCCCCGCACTGGATAGTTTTTTAGTTTGGTACCGCCCAACTTACGAATTTGCTGCTACCGCTAGCGAAATAGAATTTAACCAGTATATTTTAAATGCTTCTTACCATTTTAAAAAAACAGGAGTTGCAGGAGAAGCAAAAAAAGAATAGCATTGCAGGTGTTTAATAACCCATCAACCTCTCCACCACCTCCCCCAGCCTTCCATAAGCCATAAAATTTTTTTCCAAATCAAGGTTAAATGGAATCGGGGTATCTAGACTTGCACAGCGCATCACAGGCGCATCCAATTTGTCAAAACAATGTTCTCCAATCCATGCCGCTATCTCTCCGCCTATACCACCGGTAAGAGAATCTTCATGAAGGATTAAAACCTTGCCTGTTTTTTCAGTGGCAATTTTTATAGCATTATAATCCAGCGGCAATAATGTTCTTAAA
The DNA here is from genome assembly GCA_025352435.1 of Ferruginibacter sp. GTDB lineage: Bacteria > Bacteroidota > Bacteroidia > Chitinophagales > Chitinophagaceae > Ferruginibacter. The sequence goes on from JANXTN010000085.1 coordinate 12,596, forward strand.
TCTAAAATCTCAATGCTGATGTCTACGTTCTTTTCAGCATATTCCAAAGCCCAATGTACACCGGCGCCGTAAGTTATTATTGTTACATCTTCACCTTGCTGTATCTGACGGGCTTTCCCGATTTCTATTTCATAATATTCATCCGGCACCTGCCCGGTTACACTTCTATACAAAGCTTTGTGCTCAAAAAACATTACCGGGTTAGGATCATTTATTGCAGCGATCATTAAACCTTTTGCATCTTCAGGTGTGCTAGGGTACACAACTTTAAGCCCGGGTGTACGTGCAAACCATGCTTCGTTGCTTTGGCTGTGGAATGGCCCTGCACCTACACCTCCGCCCGTTGGCATGCGAACAACCACATCAGCATTTTGCCCCCATCGGTAATGTATTTTTGCAAGGTTATTTATGATCTGATTAAAGCCCACCGTTGCAAAATCTGCAAACTGCATTTCCATTACGCTTTTATAACCTTCTAAACTTAGGCCCAAAGCGGCACCTACAATAGCGCTTTCACATAAAGGTGTATTGCGCACCCGTGCTTTGCCGAATTCATTTACAAAACCTTCTGTTACCTTAAATGCGCCGCCGTACTCTGCAATATCCTGCCCCATTAAAATAAGGTTTGGATGTGTTTGCATAGATTGTTTTAGCCCGTCAGATATAGCGTTTATGAATTTTTTTTCTGTTGAGGGGTTGCGGGTTGCGGGTTTAGAAGTTGCAGGTTTTGGGTTCGTAAAATTAGAGTTATCGAGAACCCGTAACTCGGAACCCGTAACCCGAAACTGATACACGTCACTCAACTCCTCCACAGTATCTACCACCATTTTCTCCGTCTTGTAGGCCTCCGCCAATTCTGTATCTATATAAGTTTTTGTAGCTGCTTTTATTGCATCAATTTCTGCTTCGTTTAAAAGGTTTTGCGCAAGCAACCAAGCCTCGTAATTTTTTACGGGATCTTTCTTTTCCCATTCTGTAAACAATGCAGGCGGAACATATTTTACGCCACTAGCTTCTTCATGCCCACGCATACGAAACGTCATACATTCTACCAGGTAAGGCTTTTGGTTTTTTATACAATATTCTCGCACGCCTTTTATTGTGTCAAATACTTCCAATAAATTGTTACCGTCAATACGTATGCCTTCCATGCCATAACCTTTTGCTTTGTCTACCAGGTTTTCGCAGCGATACTGTTCATTTACCGGCGTACTTAAACCATACCCATTATTTTCGATAATAAAAATTACAGGTAAATCCCATACGGCAGCAGTGTTCAATGCTTCATGAAAATCGCCTTCACTAGTGCCACCATCACCGCTAAAAGCAAGGGAACATTTTTGTTCATTTTTTAATTTGTAAGCAAGCGCTACACCATCTGCCAAGGCCAATTGCGGACCAAGATGCGAGATCATTCCACAAACAAAATGTTCTTTGCTGCCAAAATGAAAACTTCTCTCACGGCCTTTGCTGTAGCCTTCTTTGTTGCCTTGCCACTGCATAAATAATTTACTCAATGGCATATTACGCCCGGTAAAAACGCCGAGATTTCTGTGCAACGGCATTATCCATTCATCTTGCTGCATGGCTGCTGTAGCGCCCACTGAGATTGCTTCCTGCCCAATGCCGCTAAACCATTTGGAAATCTTGCCCTGACGTAACAACAGCAACATTTTTTCTTCTATCATGCGGGGAAGCAAAATAGACTTATATAAATGGGTGAGTGTTTCTTTTGCTAATCCTTTGTCTGAAAAATTCATGTTGCGAAGATAACTTCTTGCAATATTTAAAATTGCAGCGGTACATGATATTCATATCATTTTTAGAATGCCACTCTTTAAACTTTCATCCGGCTACTGCCGCTAGAACAGGAATCATACGAGCGGGCACTATTATCACGTCTGCCGACAGGCAAGTCAGCCGAATGTCACGGCACTTAACGTCAGCGGAGTAACTTTTTTTCGGACGTAGTTGTAAACTTTTAAATCTCTTTTCGTTTATTTTTTATCTGCTAAGACTGCATTTGTTGCAGAGGAAAATACAGATAGAATAATGCTGAAGATTAATGCCCACCAAAACCCATCAACCTTAATACCATCCATTAATTTTGCTGCCAATAAAATAATAAGCGCATTTATTACAAAAAGGAAAAGACCGAGTGTAACAACGGTGATAGGAAGTGTGAGCAAAACCAATATGGGTTTTATGATTGCATTAAGGCAAGCCAATACAAGGGCGAAAATTATTGCAGTGGTAATATTGGATATATGAACACCTGTTAAAACTTTTGAAAGAACGTATGCAATAACACCCGTAATTATTAAACGTAGGAGAAAGTTCATAATGATTAGTTTTAAGTAATCACGAATTAAGCAAATTTTTACGAATAAACGTAAATTATATTTTTAGTAGTGGCTTTTTAATGTATAATAAATTTGCAGGCTCTTCTCGAAATAATCGTAGTGTTTCTTTAATACTAAAATCTTAAATTTAAAACACCACCAACTCAAAAAACTTCTCCGGCTGCAAATATTTATTAGCAAGTACTTGTAATTCTTCTGCACCGGTTTTTTTTATTGCATCTACAGAATCATAAAAATATTTTTCATCTAGGTTATTCAGTATAATATTTTTCCATTTTGCCATTATATGAAACGGTCCGTCGAGGTCGCCCAAAATACCACCAATCATATAATTACGAACAAGTGATAACTCTTCTTCATCTATCAATTCTTCTCTCAGCAATTTCATTTCTTTGTATACTTCTTCAATAGTTGCATCACAAACATCTTTCCCTGCTTCTGTACTAATCATCCATGCACTTTCAAGCAAATGATTTTGTAAATAACTGTATATACCGTACGTGTAACCTTTTTCTTCTCGTATGTTACTCATTAACCTGCTGCCAAAAAAACCGCCATAGACTGTATTCAGGACGATCACTTTTTTAAAATCTTCATGGTGCCTGTTTGGGAAAGGTTGCGCTATTCTTATAGCACCCTGCACGGCGTTTACATCATTTTCCACACGGTATTTTTTTTCGAAAGCGGGCGTCGTTGCAATTTTTTCTATAGTAAAATCAGGCTTAGTAAGTTGTAGTTTTCCAAAGTTTTCATTTAGTAACTGTTCTATGTTTGCCGGTAATTTGCCTGCGATAAAAATGGCACAAATGCCTTGTAAATAATACGCTTTGTAAAAATCTTTTATCGTCTCAATAGTAAGTGCATCAAGATCCGGCACATTTGTAAAACTCGCATAAGGATGCTGCTCACCATACAACAGCTGGTCTATTTTTCTACCTGCAACAAATTCACATTTTAATAAATTTACTGAGAGCCGCTGCTTGCTGTTCTGTATGTAAATATCAAGTTCCTCCCGAGGAAAGACAGCATTGGTCAACATATCATTCATTACAGGCAATAGCTTATCTGCATGCTTGCTTAGCGTATGTAATGAAAGTACCGAGGTTTCATTATAGCAGCCACGAGACATGCTTGCACCATAATATTCAAAAGCTTCGTTTAACTGAAAAGCTGTTTTAGTGGAGGTACCATTCTTTAAAAGAAAGTTTGTGGCAGCAGCAACGCCTTTGTTTTTCTCAAAAGAGTTACCTGCATAAAAAACCATTTCTATCTGCAATACATCTTGTGCACCTGCATTTATAGCATATACAGGTACACCATTATCCAAATGAAAAAGATCGTATGGTTTAAGTTTTAAATTGAATTCTGTTGAGTCAATAATTGGGGGAGCTATTGTTCTGTTGAGCATCTAAAAAGTTGTATTGCTAAAAGGTTTTAAAAAGTGTCTTCTAATTTATCTATTAATTGTTGCTCATATAATACATGGTACTACAGTTGTTCTCGTCAAATATTATTCTTGTCTCCGCGAGAATATTCTCTGCTGTTACTGCTCTGTATTTCTCCAGTTCTTTATTCATCAAATCTGCATCGCCCAGCAACTCATACATAGCAATACTGCTTGCTCTATTCATTACACTCATGTCTTCAAAAGCCAAAGCACTTTCTGTTTTATTCTTTACTTTCTCTAACTCTGACACTGTCACGCCGGTTGCTTGTATTTTCTTTAATTCCTCATTAATTGCCTGTTCTGCTTTTTTAATATCAACACCTTTTACCAACTTTCCCTCTATTACTAAAAGACCCGCATCTGTACTGCCCATGTGGTAACAATCTATGTTGCTGAAAAGCTGTTGCTCTTTTACAAGACTTTGGTATAACCTTGATGAACCACCGCCACTTAAGATATCTGTAATTAAATCTGCCGTGTAATAACGATCGTCTGTACGTGGATAAATATGCCAGCATTTGTACAATGCATCAAGCGGAACATCGGCCTTTACTTCTAATGTTTTTGGCGCAGTTTGTTTGGGTTCTACTGGTAAGTTTCTGTTGTATTTTTCACCTGCGGGAATGGTACCAAACCATTTTTCCACCAGCTCTTTTACTTTTGAAACTTCTACATTACCGGCCACTGTAAGTATGGCATTTGATGGATTGTAATGCTTTTTAAAAAAAGCTTTCACATCAGCCAGTGTTGCATCTTCCACATGTTGTAAAGATGCACCAATAGTCATCCATTTATAAGGATGGGTTGTGTAAACCAATTTTCTTAATTTATGCCAAACATCCCCGTACGGCTTGTTTATGTAATGCTCTTTAAATTCTTCACATACTACCTTTCGTTGCACCTCTAAACTTTTCTTTCCAAATGCAAGACTAAGCATCCTATCACTTTCCAGCCAAAAAGCTGTTTCAATATTTTCTGCAGGTAACTGGCAATAATAATTTGTAAGGTCATTTGTTGTAAAGGCATTGTTTTCGCCACCTGCTATTTGTAACGGTTCGTCATAGACAGGAATATTTATGCTGCCGCCAAACATAAGGTGTTCAAACAAATGTGCAAACCCGGTCTTCGCCGGACTTTCATCCTTTGCACCCACATCGTACAAAACATTTACAACTGCCATTGGTGTGCTGTTGTCTTCATGTACAAGCACTCTAAGCCCATTTGCGAGGGTAAATTTCTCAAACCTGATCATGAACAAATGTACGAAGACAGCGCCTAAAAATTTGTTATCGTATGCTGATGGGCTGTAGCGAAACGATAATAGTTTTGCCTTGCCTTAAGATAATCAATACAATTTTTTCATTTACATTTTGTAAAAGGTTTTCATATTGTTGAATGTTACCCGCAATAGTTGTGTTTACAGAAATCAATTCATCGCCATTTTTTAAACCTGCTTTATCTGCCGGAGATTTTTCTACAATATCATCAATAAAGATTTTATCATCGTATTGATAAAGCGTTAGGCCTGTATAAGCATAATCAAACCTGTCTGTAAAAAAAGAATTTGGTGTAATATGTATTTCTTTTTCGGGGTAATTGAGGGTGATGTTAAACCTGCGCAGAATATCATTTCCCAATAAGCCTGCGGTGTATGGATAAGATGTAACATTGGATTCGTCATCATATAAATTCGTTGGTACATTTCTAAAAGTGTAGGGACCCACCTTTAAAGATTTTACAACCGTCAACCGCATTATCTTTTTTCCGCCCAAACCCTGCACCTGCGTGGAAACAGGTTTTCTCCTTTTTAAAATAATGTTGTTGTATTTCAAAAACTGCTCGGTCATTAAAAGGCAAAGGCCTGCACCCGTATCCATGTAAAAATTGGTTATTGCTTTGTCCTTATCTCGTACCGTTACAGGAATCGCTATTAATTTTCTTAAACTTGGTTTTAATAATGTTCCCGCTCTGCGGTATCTGAATTTTCCCGGCTTGTAAATATTAATAAAGGAAGAATCAAAGTTAATATCTACAATGTATCTGCTTAAAAACCCATACCCGATTATACCATCTATTCTTGCTCCATAAACACTCCCTAATAAACTGTAATCATTCACATAAAAGTTTAAACTGTCTGTGGTAAGCTTGCCTGTTACAAGCTTACGGTTAAAGGCAAACGAAACTTTTTTTGCACCCGCAATGCCACTCACTATTGTGTCTGATTGTTTTAAAACAATATTAAGTTCTGCGCAGGTTGTTGAGTCAAGAGATATGCCACCACTGCCGGTATCCAATATAAAATTGAGCGGTTGCTGCAACTTATCAAATTTTGCTTCTATTACAATAACACCACCGCTGAAGGTTTTAAAGGGAATAGTAGCAAGCAATTTAGCATGATTTTTTTCTTCCTGTTGCTGCGCCAGACATACAGCCGAAATGAGGAATAATAGTATGGTGCAAAGCGTTTTTATAAAGCAGTTATTAAGTATTACAAGTTAATGAATGTACTTTTGTTATGCAATTTAAATCTGTTGAAAATGAATATAGATGACTTATTAAAAAAGGCAATGGCCTTTGAATTTCTCTCTGTAGAAGAAGGCGTTTTTTTGTTTAATAACGCTGCCTTGGCAGATTTAATGTTTGTTGCAAATGAACTGAGAAAAATACAGGTTCCTCATGGAAAAGTTACATGGCAGATTGATAGAAACGTAAACACCACAAACGTGTGTATTGCCAATTGTAAATTCTGTAATTTTTACAGAATACCCGGGCATAAAGATGCTTATATAACAGATATTGAAACCTATAAAAAGAAGATAGAGGAAACAATTGCTTATGGCGGAGACCAACTGTTATTGCAGGGTGGGCACCATCCCGAACTTGGACTTTCCTTTTATGTAAATCTTTTTAAGGAACTAAAAAGCCTTTATCCTAATATCAAATTACATACGCTCGGGCCACCGGAAATTGCTCATATTACAAAGCTCGAAAAAAGCACGCACAAAGAAGTGTTGTTGGCTTTAAGAGAAGCGGGTATGGATAGCTTGCCCGGCGCAGGTGCAGAAATTTTAACTGACAGAGTACGAAGATTAATAAGCAAAGGAAAATGCGGCGCACAGGAGTGGCTGGATATTATGCACGAGGCACACAAACTAAACATTACCACCTCTGCCACTATGATGTTTGGGCACGTAGAAACCTTGGAAGAAAGGTTTGATCATCTTGTAAAAATAAGAGAAGTACAAAGCCGCAAACCTGAAGAAGCAAATGGTTTCTTAGCATTTATTCCTTGGACTTTTCAAGATGCAGATACATTATTAGCAAGAATTAGAGGTGTGCATAATCTAACCACATCAGAAGAGTACATCCGTATGATCGCTATGAGTCGCATTATGTTGCCAAACGTAAAAAATATACAGGCAAGCTGGCTCACTGTGGGTAAAGAAGTTGCCCAACTTTGCTTGAATGCTGGTGCCAATGATTTTGGAAGTATTATGATTGAGGAGAATGTAGTAAGCGCTGCGGGCGCACCACATAGATTTACGGCAAACAGTATACAGGAGGCCATTAGAAAAGCAGGTTTTGAACCACAACTGCGTAACCAACAATATGGCTGGAGAGAAATGCCTCAAATGAAAGAACAGGTAATAGATTATTGATGTGAATTGGGAATTGGCCATTGGGAATTAGGAGTTAGGAAAAATCAAATTTAATTGTTGAAGGATAAAGATTTACTAAACACTTTAAACAAGAAAAAGTCGCTCAATCAAATTAGCGACTTTTTCTTTAATTAAAATTAAACTAACAAATTATTTCTTAGGCATTAATACCGCATCAATTACGTGCGTTACACCATTGCTAGATACTACATCAGCAATGGTTACATTAGCTCCATTGATGGTTACTTTACCATCCTTTACACCTACAGTTAATTCTTCACCTTGTAGTGTTTTTATTTTTTGACCGTCTTTAAGATCAGCTGCTTTTACGGCACCTGCTACTACGTGGTAAGTCAACACACCTGTAAGTTTCGCTTTGCTTTCTGGCTTCAATAAACCATCTACTGCACCTGCAGGTAATTTAGCAAAAGCTTCGTTAGTTGGAGCAAATACTGTAAACGGACCTTTACCACTTAAAGTTTCAGCAAGACCGGCTGCTTTTACTGCAGCTACAAGCGTAGTATGGTCTGCAGAACCTGCAGCGTTTTCTACGATGTTTTTAGAAGGTACCATATTTGCACCACCTACCATTACACCAGCTTCAGCGGGAGCTGCAGGAGCCGTAGCTACTTTGCTTGTATCAGTTCCTGTAGTTGTTGAAACTTCAGTTTTTTTCTCGTCGTTGCAAGAAGCAAGCATTAAAACGGAAGCAGCTGCTACCATTACTGCTGATAAAAATGTTCTTTTCATTTTTTGGTTTTTTATTATTTTGGTTTATTAATTAAGAGTTGCTAATATACGCAATAAACATTTACAGGGTTTTAACATTTAGAAAAAAATTATATAGAGCGTAGATGAGGCATACAGAGGTTGTTTTTATTCAAATTCCTTTTCTAATATATCGTATAAAATGTCTGTTAAGCTTGTAAATAAATTCCTTATTTCAATAGCAATTATTTAGGCTTTGCAGGTTAAATAATTAATTTTACCTCATG
>JANXTN010000107.1 GCA_025352435.1 Ferruginibacter sp.
CCAACGCCGGTTGCAGCGCCTTGGAATGGCTCAATGGCACTTGGGTGGTTGTGGCTTTCTATTTTAAATACAACGCCATAACCATCACCGATATCCATCAGCCCGGCATTTTCATCGCCTGCTTTTACGAGCATTTTTGCACCATCTCTGGGCAATGTTTTCAATAACTTAATGGAGTTTTTATAGCTGCAGTGTTCGCTCCACATATCACTGAAAGCGCAGAGCTCAGTAAAGTTTGGTGTACGGCCAAGTTTTTCAATGATGAGTTTAAATTCTTCAGGCGTTATTCTTAATTGCTCGGCGGTTTGTGCAGTTATTTCCATGATGATTATTGCCACGAATAACACAGATTTACTCGAATGATAAATCAACGAATAAATATTGTAACGACGGCAGTTTTAAAAGTTGTTATAAATAAATCTAAAGAATTAAATTCTTGAATGAGCCGCAAATTTACAGAGCTACCTTCTTTATGGCTAATAAATAAAAGTCAATATTTTAACTATCTTCCCACAACTTAAAAAAACACCATTGCCTGCTGTATTGTTTATTTTTTATTTTCTGATTTTAGGCTTTTGGCTCACACGAATGAGGATGGTGAAAGGCTGTGGAATAGAGATGACAATTGTTTTGGGACTTTTTACGATAAAGGTTTTGGCTAGTATTGCGGTTGGGCTTGTGAGCCATTATATATTACATGACAAAACTGATTATTACGGAACCAATCTTTACGGCATTCAGGAACACCAGTCCCTCATAAATACGCCGAAGGTTTTCTTTACTGATATATTTTCTTCCAACTATGCTGAGAGAGGTGAATTTTTTGGGTCGAGAGGATCGTATTGGAATGACCTGCGTTTCAATGTAATTTACAAGGCATTGGCCTTTACAAATATTTTAAGCCAGGGCAATTATTTCACTAATAGCCTGTTTTTTAATTTTGCAGGCTTCATTGGTTTGATTCTGTTGTACAAGGTTTTTATAAATGTGTATCCATTAAAAGAGGGGGCGGTCATCGTTTGTTGTTTTTTATTGCCGTCAACATTGTATTTTGGATCGGGCATACACAAAGATTTGATTGTGTTGACGGCACTTTCTGTTTTTTGTTACGCTTCGTATTTTGGTTTGAATCATCGTTTTACTATAAAGAAGATCAGCTTTCTGTTTGTATCTTTTTTGGCTATTTTACTAGTGCGCAATTTTATTGCAGTCATTTTGTTGCCCTGTGCATTAACATGGTTTGTTGCTTATAAATATAGATTTTCAGCAATAAAAAGCTTTGCAACACTACTTGCTGCTGGAATTTTAGGAACCATTGCATTGCATTCCATTTCAGAAAAAGTGGATCCGCTACAAATTATTGTGAACAAACAGCAAGCATTTTTTGCACTTGGCAGAGCCAATACAGATTTTGTAATGGATACGCTGCAACCTACTATCAAAAGTTTTGTAACGCAGGCACCCTCCGCACTAAGGCATTCTTTTATAGCACCCTACCCTACCGAGTTTGATAATTTTTACATGAATTGCTTCTCAACAGAAATAATAATTTATTGGTTGTTGTTTTTACTGATGCTGATTACACGAAGCGGTGGGAAATCCCGGAATGCATTCATATTATTTGGCGCGATCCTCACCTTTCTTATTTTTCTTTTTACTGGTTATATAACCCCTGCTGCTGGTGCGCTTGTTCGGTATAGAAGTATTTACTTCCCTTTTTTGCTTGTTCCAATTTTGTGTGAGATTAATTGGAATAAAATGCAGGGCAAAGTCTGATTCTATACATTATAATTTAAAATATCTAAATTATTTTTATAATTATGCAAGAAAAACATACTTTCTGATAATAATTATTTGCTGATTCATTAAAAAAAGACTTCTTTTGCACTCAAATCACACAATTATGAGTTCAATAAGGTTCGATGCTGTAAAAAACTTGGGCAATCCTCCATCAACTGTAAAGGTTGATAACGCCTCAAAAATCACGGGCATTTTTAATGAAAATGTATTTACACTTAGCGCTGCAAGGAAATATTTAAGCGATGATGCTTACAAAAGTTTACTAGCTAGCACACGAGGTGGTAAAAAAATTGACCGTGCAATGGGCAACCAAATTGCGAATGGTTTGCGTGCATGGGCAGAAAGCAAAGGAGTAACCCATTTTACACATTGGTTTCAACCACTAACAGGTCTATCTGCGGAAAAACATGATTCTTTTTTTACATTAAAAGGCGACGGCACACCGATAGAAGAATTTGAGGGTGCGGCGTTGATTCAGCAAGAACCTGACGCATCTTCTTTTCCAAATGGAGGTTTGCGTGCAACTTTTGAGGCACGTGGTTACACAGCCTGGGACCCCTCATCTCCTGCATTTATAATGGAAATTGGTGATGGTAAAACATTGTGTATTCCAACCATCTTTGTTTCGTACACCGGAGAATCTCTAGATACTAAAACACCGCTTTTAAAAGCATTGGTTGCATTAGATAAAGCAGCAGTTGATGTGTGCCAGTATTTTGATAAAAACATTTCTAAAGTAACTGCTACACTTGGTTGGGAGCAGGAATATTTTGTGGTAGATGCAGGCCTGGCAAATGCCCGTCCTGATCTATTGCTTACGGGTCGTACCGTTTTTGGTCATGCACCTGCCAAGGGCCAGCAATTAGATGATCATTATTTTGGTGCAATACCGGAGCGTATTTATGCATTTATGTTAGACTTCGAGAGAGAGTCTTACAAGCTTGGTATACCAATTCGTACCCGTCACAATGAAGTAGCACCATGTCAGTTTGAGTGTGCGCCTATTTTTGAAGAAACTAACCTTGCAGTTGATCATAATACTTTATTGATGGATGTGATGCTCCGTGTTGCAAAGCGCCACAACTTAATGGTATTGCTACATGAGAAGCCTTTTGCCGGAATAAACGGCAGCGGCAAGCACAACAACTGGAGCATGAGTACCGATTCCGGTGTGAACTTATTAGCCCCAGGCAAAACGCCGAAGACAAACTTGATGTTTCTTACTTTTTTTGTAAATACAATTAAAGCAGTACACGATTATGCAAGCTTGATAAGAGCATCTATAGCAAGTGCAGGTAATGACCACAGACTTGGCGCAAACGAAGCACCACCTGCAATTATCTCCATCTTTATAGGTAAGTTCTTAACGGATGTTTTGAAGCAAATTGAAGAACGAGTTAGTGGCAATTTTGATGAGCAGGACGAAGCAATTTTGAAACTAGATATACATAAGTCTATTCCTGAATTGATGTTAGATAATACGGACAGAAACAGAACATCTCCATTTGCATTCACAGGAAATAAATTTGAATTTAGAGCAGTGGGATCATCCGCAAACTGTGCTGTGCCAATGACCACTTTGAATACAGTGATGGCAGAAACTTTGAAGACATTCAAAACAGAAGTGGATGCTTTGATAGAGAAAGGTGAAAAGAAGGAAGTTGCATTGTTACATACAATAAGGAAATATATTGTAGAAAGTAAAAAAGTTTTATTTGAAGGCGATGGTTATAGTGAAGAATGGGCAGCCGAGGCTGAGAAAAGAGGGTTAGAAAATGTAAAGACAACACCATTGGCATTAGATGCCTATGTAAGCGAAAAAGCAAAAAAACTTTTTGAAACAAACAACATTTATACGCATGGTGAATTGGAAGCAAGACATGAAATTATGTTGGAAGAATATGTAAAAAAAGTTCAAATTGAAGCAAGAGTTATGGGAGATCTAGCAAGCACTTTAATTCTTCCTGCTGCTGTTAAGTACCAGAATATTTTGTTACAAAATATCAATGGTTTAAAAGATGCCGGTGTTTCTAAAGATGGATATGCAAACCAATTACAAATCGTACAAAAGATCAGTGAACACATCAATCTGATTAGCGATAAAACAGAAGCGATGATTGAAGCACGTAAAAAAGCAAATGAACTTGCAAGCAGCAAAGAAAAAGCGGTGGCTTATTGCGATGATGTGAAAGGACATTATTTTGATGAAATTCGCTACCATGTAGATAAACTGGAATTGATGGTAGATGATAGTCTTTGGTTGTTACCTAAATACAGAGAAATACTTTTCTTAAGATAGAAGTTACTTTGATCTTAAAGTCCCTGAAATTTTCAGGGACTTTTTTATGTGTATGTTAACGAATGCATGGTTAATTTTAAAAGATGAAAAAAACTGTATTTGCTTTACTTTTATTTTCCATTAGTGTGTTGTGTTTTGCTCAATCTTCTAAATACAAAAGCGTAGATGAGGCTGTTGAAAAACTTGGCCCGTTAAACAAATTTAATGTGGCAGTTATAGCTGATACCATCACCGAAAAATTTGCGGATAACGAACAAAAAGCAAGGGCCATTTATTACTGGATTGCAAATAACATTCAATTAGACCCCAAGGGAACAAGACAGAATGATGATAAGAATATACTGCCAGAAAAAGTAATTGCACTGAGAAAAGCTACACCTCTTGGGTTTTCTTTCTTGGTACAGGAAATGTGCAGTGCAGCAAATATTCGATGCCTGAGCGTGGACGGTTATGTAAAAAATTATGCAGCAGAAATAAACGAGCCTGTAGATGAAAAAAATTACTCTTGGAACGTTGTTCAGTTAGGCCAAAGTCCCGAGACATGGTTTTATGTAGACGCAGCCAGGGCCAGTGGTTATCTTGATAAAAAAAATACCGTTTTTACCAAGCAATTTACCAGCGAATACTTTTTTGCAGATAGAAAACTTTTTAATCTTGTTCACTATCCTGAAAATGGTGCATGGCAGCTCGGTGGCGGTGCAAAAAGTATTAGGGATTTTTATTCGCTTCCTGTTTTTAATAATTTTGCTTTTGCGCTAGGTTTGGGGAAACCTTTGCCTACGAACGGTTACATAAAGACAAGTTTAAAAAAACCTGTTGTATTTTCATTTCCAGTGAACAGTGCTATTGATATCAAAAATATTTCTTTGATAATGGGTGATGAAAAAAAGCAATCAAAGCCTGAGGTAATGAATTTTGCTAATAGTGGCAACAAAATAAGTTTCACCTATCAGTTTAAAAAAGAAGACACTTTCCCGTTAAGAATTGTGGCGGATGGAAACGATATTTTGCAATACATGGTAGAGGTTACTGAATAACCTTCTTTCCATCTCTGTATAATTTTATCATTTCCGGGAATGATAATCTTTGCAGGCATGATGTAACAACTGTAGCGATTCTTTTTGTTCTCGTTACTTCTGTTTTAGCTCCTTTAATCCAATTAGAAAACCAGTTTTGATGAGAAGGTGGTAGACTTTTATAAAACTCACACGCCGTTTTCTCCTCTAATAAACAGGCAATCAAATCTTCATCATGCTTCAATTGTTCCTCATCTACCATTAATTGAACATTTACAAATGCTCCATGAATTTTCTTAATCGCCTTTCTCATAGCTGCATTTACTGCTAGGATAAAATCTCCTTCACCCATTGGTGTTAAAGCAATTGCGGAAATGTTATGGTCATCAATTTTTCCTTTTACCCGAAAAGACTTTTTATGTCCTGGCTTTAATTTATTTGCTATTTGAGCAGGAATTTTAATGTAAGTCCAACCCGTTTTTTCTCCTTGGTTGCCAAATTTTTGCAACTGTGCTTTAAAACTTAACATGGTTAATAATTATAAGGCATAAAAAAACCACTATGAAAGTGGTTTTTAATATTTGTTTATCCAAAAAAATTATGCCCTTTGTTTTGTAGCGGCCTTTGCAGGTGTTTTACTTGCAGCTTTTGCCACAGGCTTTGCAGGCGTTTTTACAGCAGCTTTTACAGGTATTTTAGAAGCAACCTTTACAGCAGACTTCGCCGGTACTTTTGCTACAACTATTATTTCTTCTACTTCCTCTTCCTCAATTACGGGAGCAACCTTAGGGGCTTTCCCTTTTTTCTTTAAATTTTTAATAGCATCTTCAATTTCCTTCTTAATGTCCTCATAAGTTGGTTTTCCAACTCTTTCGCCATTTACAAAGAAAGTAGGAACGGTGGTAACTCCGCGATTCAAACCTTCTCTTAAATCTCCCTGTACCTGCCAACCATAAGTAGCATTCACCAAATCATCTAAGAAACGCTTATTTTGTACACCTGCTTCTTTGCTATATAATTTTAAACTAGTTGTACCAAGATTTTTTCTGTTTGCAAACAGAATATTGTGCATTTCCCAAAATTTACCATCCTGACCTGTTGCAACTGCTGCTTCCCCTGCTTTTAAACTTCGTTGGTGAATATTGGTTAGCGGAAAATGTCTGAAATTGAACCTGATAACGCCATCATATTCAACTAGTAATTTTTTTACTATCTCATTCGCATTTGCACAAACTTCACTTTCGTACTCACCAAATTCTTCTAATGTAATCTCCGCTTTAACATTTCCCACAAAAATATCTCTGGGTTCTATAATTTCAACTACTTCTTTTTTGAATGCCATTTTAAATTTTGTTTTATGCTGTAAAAGATATTGACAGCTTGTTTATTGATTATCAGAGGATTAAACGGAATAAACCATTAAAATATTTGATTTATGCTTCGCAATTTACAGATTTTAATGCAAAAATTAAACCGATTTAAGTAAATTAACAAATGTTAAAGAATAACAAATTGATTACTAATATGCTGTATAAACATTAATAAATTATTTTCTCATTTCTGAAAACTACCGTACCATCAAAAACATCTACGATCACCGGGGAAGTTCTATCCACATATCCCCCTAAAATTTTTTTACTTAATTCGTTAACAATTTGTTTTTGTATAAGTCTCTTAAGCGGTCGTGCCCCAAATTGTGGATCGTATCCATTATCAGCCAAGTAATCCAAAGCGTAATCCGTGAAATCTAACTCAATTCCATTCTTAGCCACCAATCTTTTTAATTCTTCCAATTGTATCGTGATTATGCCTTTTATTTCCTTTTTCATCAGCGGCTGGAACATAATGACTTCATCAATCCTATTCAAAAATTCAGGGCGAATGGTCTGTCTTAGCAAATTGAGCACTTCAACTTTTGTTTTTTCAACTACCTCTTCCTTATTATTCTCATCTACATTTTCAAAATTCTCCTGAATTATTGCACTACCCATATTACTGGTCATGATAATAATTGTATTCTTAAAATTTACGACCCGACCTTTATTATCTGTCAATCTTCCATCATCCAATACCTGCAATAAAATGTTGTATACATCAGGATGCGCTTTCTCAATTTCATCGAGCAAAACAACGGAGTAAGGTTTTCTGCGAACCGCTTCTGTCAGTTGTCCACCTTCATCATAACCTACATAACCCGGAGGTGCTCCAACCAATCTGCTCACAGAGTGTTTTTCCTGGTATTCGCTCATGTCTATTCTTGTCATCATGGCGTCATCATCAAAAAGATATTCAGCTAAGGCTTTTGCCAGCTCGGTTTTACCAACACCAGTCGTACCAAGAAAAATAAATGATCCAATTGGTTTACGTGCATCCTGCAAACCTGCACGACTCCTACGTATAGCATCAGCAACGGCTTCAATTGCTTCTTCCTGCCCTACAACTCTCTTGTGCAATTCATCTTCCAGGTTCAATAATTTCTCTTTTTCGCTTTGCAACATTTTTGAAACAGGTATGCCGGTACTTTTTGCAACTGCTTCTGCAATATCTTCTGCATCTACTTCTTCTTTCAGCAAACGCCTTTCAGAAAGCACAGATAAATCTGCAGTCAATTTTACTATTTCTTCTTCCTGACTTTTCATTTTACCGTAACGGATCTCCGCAACTTTTCCATAATCGCCATCTCTTTCTGCCTGCTCTGCCTGAGTTTTCAAGTTTTCCATAGTAGCCTTCCCATTTTGAATCTTATCAACCAATTCTTTCTCTTCTTTCCATTTGGCTTTATATGTATCCCGTTCAACAGATAAGTTGGCAATCTCGGTATTTAAAAACTTGAGTTTGTCCTCATCATTTTCTCTTTTTATTGCTTCCCTTTCTATTTCTAACTGGCGAATTTGTCTTTCCAACCTATCCAACTCCTCGGGCATAGAGTTCATATCTATCCTGAGTTTAGCAGCACTTTCGTCCATTAAGTCAATAGCTTTATCTGGTAGAAAACGATCCGTCATATACCTGTTGCTTAACTCCACGGCAGCAATTATAGCTTCGTCTTTTATACGAACGTGGTGATAGGTCTCGTACCTATCTTTCAAACCTCTCAAAATAGATATAGCATCCTCAACCGTTGGCTCATCAATCATAACCTTTTGAAAACGCCTTTCTAAAGCTTTGTCTTTTTCAAAATATTTTTGATACTCCGCAAGTGTGGTAGCTCCTACTGCTCTTAACTCTCCTCTTGCTAACGCAGGCTTTAAAATATTTGCTGCATCCATGGCGCCATCGCCACCACCTGCACCTACAAGTGTGTGTATCTCATCAATAAATAAAATGATTTCTCCATCAGCTGCAATTACTTCCTTCACAACCGCTTTTAGTCTTTCTTCAAATTCACCTTTGTATTTTGCCCCGGCAATCAATTGCCCCATATCCAAAGCAAAAATTATTTTGGATTTAATGTTTTCGGGAACATCTCCATTTACGATTCTAATGGCCAAACCCTCTGCGATAGCGGTTTTACCTACACCAGGTTCACCAACCAAAATAGGATTATTCTTGGTACGTCTACTTAAAATATGCAATGTCCGGCGTATCTCTTCGTCCCTTCCAATCACAGGATCGAGCTTGCCTGAACGAGCCATTTCGTTAAGGTTTTTCGCATATTTATTTAATGAGTTGAACTGCGTTTCCTGAGTAGCAGAATTTATGGTCTCGCCTTTGCGTAATTCTTTAATAGATGCAATTAATCCTTTCTCCGTGAGCCCTGCATCTTTTAATAATTTTGCAGATACATCATTGCCTTGTAAAATAGCCAGCAACAAATGCTCGGGATTTATGAATTCATCACCAAAGGATTTCAACACCGCATTTGCTCTTAAGAAAACATTGTTTGCTTCTCTCCCCATAGACTGTGCAGGTTCGCCAGAAACAACAGGTAACTTTTTTATGAGCTCGTTTAATTTGTTGGAAACAAGATTTACGGTTACGTTGTTTTTTTTAAGTAGATAGTCTATGGATGAATCTTCGGTGTCAATGAGTGTCTTCAACAAATGCTCTGTTTCAATATTTGGGTTTTTATTATTGAAGGCAATTTGCTGTGCCTGTTGCACAGCTTCTGAAGCTTTTACTGTGAAATTGTTTTGCGCCATATTTTTGTATTGAAAGAGGAACTTCCTCTGTGTTTAAACTTATTGTATTTTACAAAGTCTGCTCAACCGGAAAATATGTATAAGTCATGCAAAATCACATCCAAACAAAATTGTAGAAATTATGTCAGTTTCCTTTCGCTCAACATGCCTCAATTGCAGTCTGATATTGGGTTTCCTGCTATTTTATCAGTTTTGTACCGCATAATATAATTTTACTCAAACTGATAAATGGTTAAAAGAAAACACAGCTGAAATGGGCGGACGATCTACTCTTTTAATATTGAAGGGCGGGAAAATAATTTACTCAAACTCTGTGAATGAGCTTAGCAGAAAACAACAATTCGTAGGAAAAATAATTGCAAAAAGAAAAGGTTTAGATGAAAGTGGAATAACAAAAGACTTTGGCCCTGAAAGTAAAATAGCAATTGCGAGCTGCAGTAAATGGCTGAGTGCAGCGTTAATAATGACTTTTATAGATGACGGGAGTTTGAAACTTAACGATACAATTGGAAAATTCCTTCCAATATTTTCAAAAAATGGAAAAGGAGGAATTATGATTGCTGAGTGCTTGAGCCATACCATAGGCATAAATTCAGAAGATTTAAAGGAAAGCATGCGCAGTTTTAAAACTGCTGCAAATATGGATGAGGCCATGGATGAAATTGTACAATTACCGTTAGATAGCAAACCAGGAGAAAGTTTCAGATACAGCAATATTGGTCTGCAAACAGCCGCCGCGGTAATTGAAAAAATAAGTGGGGAGGATTTTAGAACGCTATTTGCCAAGCGTATTGCCGCAAAGTGCGAAATGAAAAACACAGATTTTGGTAACAGTCCCGTTCCTTTACCTGCAGGTGGTGCTTTTAGTACGCCTAAAGATTATCTACAATTTTTGGAAATGATTTTAAATGAGGTTCAATACAAGGGTAAAAAAGTATTGAGTAAAAATGCAGTCATCGCTATGCAAACTAACTTCACAAAAGGAAAGAAAATTATATACAGTCCGGAAGAAGCAGTTTTTTGGAATTATGGCTTTGGAGAATGGATAATGAGTGATGTACAACAGGGTGAACGTTCAGATGCGGTATTAAGCCCGGGACTATTTGGGTCATTCCCATGGATTGATAAAAAGAAAAA
The DNA here is from genome assembly GCA_025352435.1 of Ferruginibacter sp. Taxonomy (GTDB): domain Bacteria; phylum Bacteroidota; class Bacteroidia; order Chitinophagales; family Chitinophagaceae; genus Ferruginibacter. The sequence goes on from JANXTN010000107.1 coordinate 10,395, forward strand.
ATATGCGGCGGTGCTGTTTACTTTCAATATCAAAAGTAAAGGGAGAGGCGAGAAATATAAGGCTTTGAAAAATATAATTGATACTGCAATTGCAAACTAATCCAAAAGAAATGTTGTAAATAATTTACTTTTACAACAAATGAAGCACATAAAAAAATTACTCCTTTCTTGTATCATACTTCTTGCAACAAGTTTAGCATTTGCCCAAAAAGGAAAATTCCTAAAAGGTATGTATTTGCAATGGGGTTACAACACAGAATGGTATACAAAAAGTAATATCCATTTCAAATTAAGCAACGGAGATAACTTTATTCTTCACAATGCCAAGGCTCATGATAAGCCGGATATAGATGCTATTTATAAAGCACCTAAAGAAATCTCAATCCCTCAGTACAATTATAGAATTGGCTTTTATTTAAATGATGCTAAAACAAAATCAATTGAATTAAATTTTGACCACATAAAATACGTGGTTACTGATGGGCAAAAAGTAAGAGTGACAGGTAATATTGCAGGTTCGCAGATAGACGCTGACAGTATTTTAGACCCTCAAAGATTTCTTCATTTTGAACATACGGATGGTGGTAATTTATTGCATATAAACTACGTGCAACAAAAGACCCTTGCCATGAATGCAAGTAAAACAAGACCTTTAGTAAACCTCATTTGGAAAGCAGGAGCAGGAATAAATATCCCACGTACAGATTTTACTTATCATGGGGATAGGTTCAACAATGATTTTCATGTGGCGGGTTATAATCTTAGTGGTGAGGCAGGAGCAAGATTTTATGTTTCTAAGAGATTGTTTTTTGAAGGGACTGCAAAAACGGGCTATGTACGCTATATTAATGCGTTGGTAAATACAACCACAGCAAAAGGTAACAGGGCATCCCATGGCTTTGGTTATTTTGAATTGATAGGGTTGATAGGTTACGATTTTAAATTTTAGAGAATATTATTAAAATTGAACCAAACCCATCATACAAAAATTGTAAAACAAACTGCTACATTATTGGGTTTCGATTTTTGTGGAATTGCAACTGCAGGTTTTTTGGATGAAGATGCCCGTAGACTTGAGACATGGCTAAACAAAGGAATGCATGGTGACATGCAGTACATGGAAAAGCATTTTGATCTGCGAACCGATCCCTCAAAACTTGTGTCTGGCGCAAAATCTGTAATCACTCTCCTCCTCAATTATTTTCCAGAAAATTTTCAAGATGCAGATGAACCCAAAATTGCAAAATATGCATACGGAGACGATTATCATAAAGTAATCAGAAAAAAACTAAATCATTTTTTATTCTTATTGAGAGAAAAAATTGGGGAAATAAATGGGAGGGGATTTGTAGATAGCGCACCGGTTCTAGAAAGAAGTTGGGCGCAAAAAAGTGGACTTGGTTGGATAGGGAAAAATGGAAATCTGATAAATAAAAAGCAAGGATCTTTTTTCTTCATAGCATCACTTATAACCGATTTGCAATTAAATGCAGATGAGGCCTTGGCAAAAGATTATTGTGGTACCTGTACAAGATGCATAGATGAATGCCCCACGGATGCGATACTTCCTGATAAAATTGTTGATGGCAGTAAATGTATTTCTTACTTTACGATTGAATTGAAAGATGCGTTAATACCGGAGAAAATGAAGGGAAAATTTGATGATTGGTTGTTTGGTTGTGATGTATGCCAGGATGTGTGTCCATGGAATAGTTTTTCTAAAAATACTACGGTAAAAGAATTTACACCGACCCATGAAATTTTACATTTCACAAAAAATGACTGGGAAGAACTTACACTAGAGAAATTCAAAATTGTTTTTCAAAACTCGCCGTTAAAGCGAAGTAAATATGCGGGGATAAAAAGAAATCTACAATTTTTAAAGTGATCTACTGATGGCTCTCAACATAGATTTTTAAAGAAGTTAATGCTGACTGAAAACCTGAACCAGACATTTTTTCTATAAAAATTCCGCTAAATTTTTCCCATGGATACCATTTAAGTTTTGTAATGGATGTCCACTGCACCTGCATGTTTCCCTGCTCCTGCACTTCTCTTAGAGATAAAATATTCTCCACATCATCTTCGCCTTCGCTTTGCAGTAAAACTTTTATAAATGGAAAACTTCTTTCAACAATTACAATTTTTACCTTTCTGTTATTACTCTCCCACGCAGCATAATCATTCACATTTGTGGTAGACGAAGAGAAGGATATCTTATTGCTATCCTGTACAAAAACCGGGTGCCAATGTTTCCAATTTTTAAGATCTGCAATTTCATTGTACAACCTTAAAGAATCTGCCTGCACGGTCTCTGCACGGGTTGTTACAATTCTACTTGGTATGAGCAAGGAAATAAGCGTCAAAAAAACAAACAGCCCGACAAAAACTATTAAACCACCTTTTACCATTTTCATTTATTCCCATTTAAAAGCCTTTACAGCTACAGCGTAAACAATAATCCCCCATAGAATTAAAACCCCAATTTCAAATTTTACATCCCACAGATTCATACCTTCAAATGCAACGCTACGCATTGCTTTATTTAGGTAAGTCAACGGTAATACATTTGATATTGGCTGTAACCATTTAGGAAAATTATCAATAGAGAAAAAAGTGCCACTTAATAAAAATTGAGGTAGCGTTATCAAGTTCGCCAGTGGTGGTATGGTACTATCGCTTTTCGCTAGTCCGCTTATAATAAATCCAAACCCCATAAAAATTAATAACCCTAAAAAACTTAATACAAGCATTTCAAGTAAGGTTATCAAGCCATGAACCAATGTAAAACCAAAAAATAAATATCCGGCCCCAATGATTACAATAGCAGTGATCATTTGAAAAATAACTCGGCTAAGTCCTTCGCCTAAAATGATATGAGTTTTGCTGATAGGCGTTGCAAAAAAACGTTTTAGAACCAATGTGTTTCTCAAACTAAAAAAAGTAAACGCTACGCCAAAAACCCCTGCGCTCAAAAGAGAAAACCCTAATTGCCCTGGTAAGATAAAATCGATGGTTTTATATTGTCTTATCACAGCAATGTCTCTCGGCACATTAAAATCAAAATTAGCATAAGTAGGTCTGTTCTGATATTTTGCATTGCTGAGTTCGTTTATTTTGCTTTCCAGCAGCGCTTTAAATTGCGGCCAACGATCGTTGCTGGATGTAGTACTTTTAAACTGCACTGTATAGGGTGTTGAGGTACCTGTTGTTTTGATAATATTTAAAACCCCCGCTATTGAGCCTTTTTGTTGTGCCGTTTTCAGTTCTGCTACATTGTATTTTAATATTTTTACATTGGAAGAATTTCTTAAGGAGGCGTACAGTTCATTTGTTGTATCTGCTCCATCTGCCATTACAATTTTATACGATTGCATTCCACTGCCGCCGCCAATAAACCCAAATACTATTATAAAAACGAATGGAAAAACAAAACTAAATAC
>JANXTN010000375.1 GCA_025352435.1 Ferruginibacter sp.
GGCGTATTTTTTACCTGTTGTACTAGTTCATCAATATTTATATTAGGATGTTTATCCGCATCCCAGCTTTCTTTTACATCGCACCAAACGCATCCGACATCGCAACCGCCCAGGCGAATAAAATATGCTGCTCTTCCTTGGTAAAAACCTTCACCCTGAATGGTGTAAAAACTTTCCATAACAGGTAACTGTGTTACTATATTTTCTAAAATTTTCAAGACTATAATTATTGTTTTGCACTTGTTGCGGCAAGCGTATTTTTTAAAAGTGCGGCGATCGTCATTAACCCAACACCACCGGGTACAGGCGTTATGAAACTGCATTTGGGTGCTACGTTTTCAAAGTCTACATCTCCCTTAATTGCGTAGCCAGATTTTTTTGATTCATCAGCAACTCTGGTAATCCCCACATCAATAACTACTGCACCTTCTTTAACCATATCTGCAGTAAGAAAACCCGGTATACCTAAAGCAGCAACAATAATATCTGCACCGGCACAAATTTTTTCTAGGTCTTTGGTTCGGCTGTGGCAAAGGGTTACAGTACAGTTTCCATACTGCGTGTTTTGACTTAATAAGATACTCATTGGTCTGCCCACAATATTACTACGCCCGATAACGACTGCATGTTTGCCTGCAGTTTCAATCTGGTAATGTTGCAGCATTAACATAATACCAAATGGCGTTGCGGGGACAAAAGTTGGTAACCCCTGTACGAGCTTCCCCACACTTATAGGGTGAAAACCATCAACATCTTTTGTTGGGTTGATTAAGTTAATTATAACGGCTTCGTTGATGTGTTTTGGTAATGGTAACTGGACCAAAATTCCATTCACATCATCATCTTCATTCAATTTTATAACAGCTTCTGTAATTTCTTTTTCGGTGGCAGTAGCATCAAAACGGATAAGTGTGCTTTTGAAACCAACATCTGCACAGTTTTTAATTTTACTGGCCACGTAGGTTTCGCTTGCGCCGTCATTACCAATCAATATAGCAGCAAGGTGTGGCGAGTGACTTGTGGCATTTTTATGAGCAACAGTCTCAGTAATTAGTTGCTCTTTTACCGCATTTGCCACGGTTTTACCGTCTAAAATTTGCATGTGCAAAAGTAAAGAACAATCGTCATTATTTATTTATTGGTTGATGTGCATCCAATTCCCATTTTATTTATCTTTCGATCATCAAAAATTAAAAAGCTTTGAGAAGATTGTTACTCGAAATAATTTTATTGTGCACCGGAATAATAGGCAGTTTATTTGTACCGGCTCAATCACTGAGATCCTCTATTGGAATGCCATACCTTAAACTTAGTGCATACTCCACAAAACAAATAGATCCATTTTCATTTACCGGTAACCAGGCAGCATTGGCAAAAACCATGACCGGTGGTATAGGTGTTTATGGTGAAAGAAGATTCTTATTGGCCGAGAACAGTGTCTACGGGCTTGCAGCTGCCTTGCCTACTAAGCTGGGCAATTTTGGCCTGCAGGTAAACTATGCGGGGTTTCAAAATTTTAATGAACAAAAAGCCGGATTGGCATATGGCAGATCGCTTGGTGATAAGGTGGATATTGGCGTGCAGTTTAATTACTATGGCTATAAAATTCCTGCCTATCAAAATGGTAGCGTTATAAATTTTGAAGGAGGAGCAATTTTTCATTTCTCTGATAAATTGAATGCAGGTGTGCATGTGTACAATCCCGTAGGAGGAACAATAGACAAAGTGAATGACGAGAAGCTAGCTGCGGTTTACAAATTTGGTTTGGGTTATGATGCCTCCGAAAACTTTTATGTGAGTACGGAGATCGTGAAGGAAGAGGATCAAGCTTTAAACGTGACGGGTGGTTTTCAATATAGATTTAAAAAGCAATTTTTTGCCAGAGGGGGTTTTAGAAGTGATAACAATACCGGGTACGGAGGAGTAGGTTTTTTTTATGAAAAATTCAGGATTGATGTAGCAGCAAGTTATCACCCACAGCTTGGTGTTTCTCCGGCCATTTTATTGATTTATAATTTTAAGGAGGTGAGCAAATGAGAAAATGTATCATCAGCTTAAGCTTGGGATTAATTTGTATTATCTGCAAAGCACAAGTGCCCGAAACACCCGAGAAACCTGTAGCGCAGCCCAACAGCAATGTGGAGCAGCAGCTGGAAAATATTACGGAAAACAATGCTGATACGGAAACAGAAGACGATTCTTATCAACAGGAAATGTTGCAGTACCAAAAAAATCCGATCAACATAAATACTGCTAGTGCATCTCAATTATCGGTATTGCGAATTCTTTCTCCCATACAGGTTCAAAACATAATTAATTACAGAAATTTACTTGGCAACTTTGTGAATGTATATGAACTGCAGGCAGTACCGGGGCTTGATGTGGCAACTCTTCAGCGACTAAGGCCTAACATTACAGCATCTGAAAATACAGATATTTTTAACTCACTAATGAGCCGACTTGTAGGTGGAGATAATACCATCCTTTTTAGGGTTTCTCAAATACTGGAGCAAGCCAAAGGCTATGCTGTAGATCCAAATTCCGGTAAGAATTTTTATCCTGGTTCCCCGCAGAGGTTGTTGCTTCGCTACCGGTATAATTATAAAAACAATTTGCAGTACGGTATTGTAGGAGAAAAAGATGGAGGAGAACAATTTTTTAAGGGTGCTCAAAAGCGAGGATTTGATTTTTATTCTTTTCATTTTTTTGCAAAAAATATAGGGATCATTAAATCATTGGCAATTGGTGATTATACAGTAAACATGGGGCAGGGGCTTACGCAATGGATGAGTTTAGCATTTAAGAAAAGCCCTGATATAACTTCAGTTAAAAGAGAAGCAGATGTATTGCGGCCATACAATTCTTCCGGGGAGATTAACTTTCACAGAGGAATTGGTATTACACTTGCAAAAAAGAACTGGGAAGGGACTTTGTTTGCATCATATAGAAACGTGGATGCAAATTTTGCCGCAGGCGATAGTGCGCAAACACAGGATGATGTAATAACATCGCTACAAATTTCAGGTTTTCACAGAACGAAAAGTGAGGTGGCAGATAAGGGAGTACAGCGCCAACTTGCATTTGGTGGAAATATTGCCTGTCAGTTTAAAAGTCTTCATGTAGGTTTGAACGCTATACAATACAGTTTAAAATACCCCTTGCAAAAGCAGTCTGATCCTTACAATTTATATGCTTTATCAGGTAAGCATTTTGGTAATTATAGCACTGCCTACAGCTACACTTACAAGAATTTGCATTTTTTTGGAGAAGCAGCAATTACGGATAAAAAGTACAGTGGATTTATAAATGGGTTGCTTCTGAGCGCAGCGACTGATGTAGATCTAAGTTTTGTGTATAGAAATATCAGCAAAGGATACCAATCTCTTTACACAAACGCTTTTACGGAGAACACCTACCCAACAAACGAAAAGGGATTTTTTTCAGGTATTACCATTCGGCCAACAGACTCATGGAGGGTAGAAGCTTATGCAGATATGTACGAGTTTCCATGGTTGAGATACAGGGTGAATGCACCCACTACAGGATCTGATTACGTAGCGCAATTGACTTACAAACCCAACAAATCATTAGAAATCTACACAAGGTTCAAATCTGAAAAGAAATCAATAAACTATAACCCAGATGATTTAACGTTAAGCCCTGTAATTCCTCAACCAAGGCAGACCTGGAGAACACAGTTTTCATATAAACTTACAACCAGCGTCACATTTAGAAGTAGGATGGAAACGGTTTGCTTTGATAAAAAGGGAAAGGCGGCTGAGAAAGGATTTTTGATATTCACGGATTTACTGTTTACGCCTCCGTTAAAGCCTTTATCCGGCAATATCAGATTGCAATATTTTGAAACTGACGGTTATAATAGCAGACTTTATGCGTATGAAAATGATGTGTTGTATGGCTTTTCTATCCCGGTATTTTATGGAAAAGGCTACAGATATTATGTCAATGTAAATTATGATCTTACTCGGAAAATCTCTCTTTGGGCCAGGATTGCCCAATATATTTATCCTGATAAACAAACCACCGGGACAGGGTTAGATGAAATAAAAAGCAACCATAAAACGGAGGTAAAATTTCAGGCTTTAATAAAGTTTTAGCATTTTCTAAATAATATGCAGCGTACAGACTCGGCTGTTGGTCTATTGCTAAAGAAATGCTTATTTTTCAATTAACAATTTCTTTACGTTTAAAAAATATCCTTATTTTTACTATTCATTAAACATTAAAAGTTGCCCATGACAAGAATTTTATCACTGTTTGTGATGTTCATGCTCTTTGGAGTATTGGCATTCGCTCAAAACCGGGTGGTGACCGGAACAGTAACTGATGAGAAAGGAAATCCTGTAGAAGGTGCCTCTATTAGAGTTGTAGGGACTAAAACAGGAACCGCGACTGATCAAAATGGTAATTTTCGTCTAATCAATGTTGCGCCTGACGCTACATTACGCGTATCTGGAGTGGGAATTCCCCAAAAAGATATATTAGCCTCTTCAAATATTACCAATGTTTCTGTGAAACGTGCTGAGGGGACTGAACTTAATGCAGTTG
>JANXTN010000130.1 GCA_025352435.1 Ferruginibacter sp.
GTTAAATTTGCGGCACTTAAAACAAATAGAACCCAATAACTAATGAGTATTAAAATAACGTTACCTGATGCTTCTGTGAGAGAATATGAACAAGGAATAACTGCATTAGAAGTAGCAAAATCAATAAGTGAAGGACTAGCCAGAAAAGTATTAGCAGCAAATATTAACGGGGAAGTTTGGGATGCAACAAGGGCAATAAACAATGATGCATCTTTAAAATTATTAACATGGGATGATGCAGATGCAAAATCTACTTTTCGTCATTCAACTGCGCATTTAATGGCAGAAGCAGTTGAGACTTTATTTCCGGGTGTAAAATTTTGGGTTGGCCCAGCAGTAGAGGCAGGATTTTATTACGATATGGATTTGGGTAATAAAGTAATGACGGAAGACGATCTTGTCCTTGTTGAAAAAAAGATGGCTGAACTTGCCAAAAAGAATAGTGCATTTATTCGCAAAGAAATTTCAAAAACTGATGCCTTAAATTATTTCACAGAAAAAGGCGATGAATACAAACTTGATCTCCTACAAAATCTAGAAGATGGTGGTATTACGCTTTATTCGCAAGGAGAATTTACAGATTTATGTAGAGGCCCTCATATACCCAATACATCATTTATAAAGGCTGTAAAATTAATGAGTGTAGCAGGTGCTTATTGGAAAGGCGATGAGAAAAACAAACAGCTAACGAGGGTGTACGGTATTTCTTTTCCAAACCAAAAAGAATTAGATGAGCACTTGTTGATGTTGGAAGAAGCAAAGAAAAGAGATCATCGCAAGCTTGGAAAAGAGTTAGGCATTTTTACGATGGATGATGATGTTGGCCAAGGTTTGCCATTGTGGATGCCTAATGGAACAATCATTATTGAAGAGCTGGAAAAACTTGCAAAAGAAACTGAAAATGCTGCAGGTTACAAGCGTGTGGTTACGCCTCATATTGCTAAAGAAAGTATGTATTTAACAAGTGGTCACTTGCCTTATTATGCGGACAGCATGTTCCCGCCTATGGAATTAGACGGTACAAAATATTATTTAAAAGCAATGAACTGTCCTCATCATCACAAAATATTTGATGCAGAACCAAAGAGCTACAAAGACCTACCTTACCGCATTGCAGAGTATGGTACGTGCTATAGGTACGAGCAAAGCGGGGAACTTTTTGGGTTGATGAGAGTTCGTTGTCTGCACATGAACGATGCGCATATTTATTGTAACAGAGAGCAATTCGCCCAGGAGTTTAGAGCAGTAAATGAAATGTACATAAAGTATTTCAAAATTTTTGGGGTTGATAAATATGTGATGCGATTAAGCTTGCACGATCCTGCAAAGCTTGGACAGAAATATGTAAATGAACCCGAATTGTGGCAGGAGACTGAAACAATGGTGCGCAATGCACTCATTGATTTGGAAATTCCATACGTTGAAGTGATGGATGAAGCTGCTTTTTATGGTCCAAAAATAGACGTACAAATTTGGAGTGCTATCGGCCGTGAATTTACACTTGCTACCAACCAGGTAGATTTTAACAGCGGTAACAAATTCAAACTTTCGTTTACTAACAAAGACAACGTTCCTGAAGTTCCTTTGATTATTCACCGAGCACCACTAGGAACTCATGAGCGATTTATCGGATTTTTATTGGAACATTATGCAGGAAAATTCCCGGCATGGTTAGCACCTTTGCAGGTGAAGATTTTGCCAATAAGTGATAAATTTATGGATTATGGTTTGGGTGTTTTGGAAAAATTAAAAGCAGCAGGGATAAGAGCGGAAATAGATGACAGGAATGAAAAAATCGGAAAAAAAATAAGAGATACAGAACTTGCGAGAGTGCCTTATATGCTTGTATTTGGAGAAAAAGAAATTGAAGCAAATGCTGTGGCCGTTAGAAAACAAGGTAAAGGTGACCAAGGTGTAAAAGATATGGAAGAATTTATTAACGAAATATCTGAAGAAATAAAAGAGCGCAGAGCTGAATAATTTACTATTTTTATGCTTCACGGCAGATTAATCATTAAAAACAACACACATTTGCAAAAAGTGCCTTACTGCCGGTTGCTTTTTTCAAAATAATTAAAATGGCATTTCCTCCAAGACCGCCCCGGGGTGCGTTTAATCCCCGGTTTAAAAAAGAACAACAACAGGAACATCGTACGAATCACCTAATTAAAGCCATGCAAGTTCGTTTGGTTGGTGAAAACATTACTCCTGGTATTTATTCAATTTCAGAAGCGACAGGTTTCGCAAAAGAACAATCCTTAGATCTTGTAGAAATTTCACCGGGTGCAACGCCTCCCGTTTGTAGAATTATTGACTACAATAAATTTTTGTACGAAGAAAAGAAGAAGAAAAAAGAAATGAAGGCGAAATCCAAAACCAGTGAGGTAAAAGAAATTCGCTTTACGCCTAATACTGATGATCATGATTTTGACTTTAAGGTAAAACATGCAGAAAAGTTTTTAGAAGATGGTAATAAAGTAAAAGCACATGTACAGTTTAAGGGTCGTGCAATAATGTTTAAAGAAAGAGGAGAATTATTGCTTTTAAAATTTGCAGATGCGTTGAAAGACGTGAGCGCTTTGGAAGGATTACCAAAACTTGAAGGAAAGAGGATGCAGGTTATGCTAGCTCCTAGGATTATTAAGAAAAAATCCGGGAATGAATTAGGTAAGTTGCACAAAGAAAAACCTACAGAAGCAAATATTACATCAACAGAAAGTTCTCCTGCTCCTGTAGCGGAAACTTCTTCGTCTGAATAAATAATTTATATAATTGTATCTTAAAGGTTGTCTTAAAACAGACAGCCTTTTTTAATTAAATGTGATTTGATGGATATTAGCCTGAACAAATATATCAGCGATACCGGCTTCTGCAGCCGCAGAGAAGCTGATAAATATATTGAAGAATGCAGGGTGACCATTAATGGCAAAGATGCTGATAAAGGTAACCGTGTGCAACCTGGCGACATAGTAAAAGTAGATGGCGAAAATTTAAAAAAGAAGGCTGCTCCGGTTTATATAATGCTTAATAAACCCAAAGGAGTTACATGCACAACAGACCAAAGTGACAAAACAAATATTGTAGATTTTGTAAATCATAAAACTAGAATTTTCCCAATAGGTAGATTGGATAAGCTTTCTGAAGGATTGATATTTCTTACAAATGATGGTGATATTGTAAATAAAATTTTGAGAGCAGGTAATGGTCACGAAAAAGAATATATAGTTTCTACTGATAAAAAATTAACACATGAGTTTGTAAACAGTATGCGCAATGGCGTGAAAATATTAAATACCACAACCAAGCCTTGCTTTGTAAAAATGGAGAGTGATAATAGGTTTCGTATTATTTTGAAACAGGGACTGAACAGACAAATCCGCAGAATGTGTGACGCCTTAGGTTACAAAGTAATATCTCTGAAACGTATTCGAATAATGAACTTTACAATAAAAGGAATTGAACCTGGTAAATGGAAATATTTCTCTCCGACCGAACTATTAACGCTTAATGAACTGCTCAAAACCAGTGTTGGTACCGCAGGAGAAGATGTTATGGGAGAATAGGTTTAAGTAATGAGTTAAAACAACACGGGATTCTATTAAAGAATGTTCATATCTCACTAAAAAATCCTATTTTTGCGCTCCGAAAAGAGAAATCTTTTTAAACATTTCCCACACGGCTCCATAAGTTTCCGAAATTTCGGAACGCCAGCAGGGAGTAACAATAAATAAGTTATATAATGCCAAAGGTAAAAACAAACAGCAGCGCAAAAAAGCGCTTTAAAGTTACCGGTAC
>JANXTN010000135.1 GCA_025352435.1 Ferruginibacter sp.
ACTTGCCTTTGCAAATTTGCTGGTGCCCGCCTAGTGGCATCTGCCATGGTGGAAAGCCAAAAAAAACAATCCCATTCTCCGCCAAAAATGTTTGCATATACGCCATCAGTTTTGGCTGGTCATGAATGTGCTCTATTACATCTTTTAATATAATTACATCAAATTCACCGCCTAAATCGGCAGCATTGGTATCGTAAATATTTTTTGAAATAAAAGATAATTTTCCGGCTCCTATTTCTTCCTTCAACCATTCTCTTGCATTTACAAGTCTTGACTCATCAAGTTCTACACCAACACCAACAACATTTCTATCTATAAAAGCTTTTAAAACACCACCCTCGCCGCAACCTATTTCCAGTACACGCATACCAGGTTTTACGGCAATTTTTTCTTCAATAAAAGGCAGTACATATTTATTTGTATTGAGAATCTGCATCTCAAAATACCTCTTCCTATCCTTGTGAAATTCAAACATACTTTATGTACATACTTGATTACATTAACTAAAACCTACTATCTACCAACCATCAACTACCAACTTCTTCCTCCACAGCTTCATCCATCTCAACTTTCAAGTTATCTATAATAAAATCCTGTCTGCTAGGTGTATTTTTCCCCATATAATATTCAAGCAACTCCTGCATATGCTCGCCCTGTTCAGGAATCAATGGTTGCAGTTTCATGTTGGATCCTATAAAACGAGCAAACTCCTCAGGGCTTATTTCACCCAATCCCTTAAACCTTGTGATCTCGGGTTTTGATCCCAATTTTTTTACTGCATTTTGTTTTTCAGTTTCGTCATAGCAATAAATAGTTTCCTTTTTATCTCTAACCCTAAACAATGGCGTCTCTAAAATGTACACGTGTCCGTTCTTTACAAGATCAGGGAAAAATTGCAGGAAGAATGTCATCAACAATAAACGAATGTGCATTCCATCCACATCAGCATCCGTAGCCACTACAATATTGTTGTACCGAAGTCCCTCATAACCTTCTTCAATGTTCAGCGCATGTTGCAAGAGATTGAATTCCTCATTTTCATACACGATTTTTTTAGTAAGTCCGAAGCAGTTCAATGGTTTACCACGCAAGCTAAAAACAGCCTGTGTATTTACGTTTCGAGATTTGGTGATTGATCCGCTTGCACTATCACCTTCGGTTATAAAAATGGTACTTTCTTTTTGCTTTTCTATTACTGTGTCCTTGTCTTTTCCCGTAGGCTCATCATTGTAATGAAACTTACAATCACGCAATTTTTTGTTATGCAGATTTGCCTTTTTTGCACGCTCGTTGGCAAGTTTCTTTATTCCCGCAAGTTCTTTTCTTTCTCTTTCGTTTTGTTCAATGCGCTTGCGCAGAGCGTCTGCAATAGTCGGGTTCCTGTGTAAATAATTGTCCAGCTCTTTATGAAGAAAATCATAAATAAAATTCTTCATGCTTGGGCCGTTCTCATACACAGTTTGCGAACCCAATTTTGTTTTCGTCTGGCTTTCAAACACAGGCTCCTGTACCCTCACAGATATGGCGGCACAAATACTTCCACGTATATCTGATGCATCGTAATCCTTTTTAAAATATTCTCTTATCGTACGTACATACCCTTCTCTAAAAGCTGCTAAGTGCGTTCCACCCTGTGTGGTAAACTGACCGTTTACAAAACTATAATATTCTTCACCATAAGCATTTTCATGCGTTACGGCTACTTCAATATCTTCTCCTTTTAAATGAATGACAGGATAACGAATTTCATCTGCATTGGTTTTGCGCTGCAACAGATCGAGCAAGCCATTTTTACTCACATATCTTTTACCGTTAAGGTTCATTACCAAACCGGCATTTAAAAAACAGTAGTTCCAAAACTGGTTATCCAAATATTCCTGTACAAAATGAAAGTTTTTAAAAATACTTTCATCGGGTTTAAATTCTACAAAAGTGCCGTTCTCTTCTTTGCTCGCAGTTTCTTTGTGGTCTTTAATTAATACTCCTCTCCCAAACTCGGCAGTCTTTTCTCGTCCTTCTCTGTAAGCCGTTACTTTAAAATAATCACTCAGCGCATTCACTGCTTTTGTACCTACACCATTTAGTCCCACACTCTTCTGAAAAGCCTTACTGTCGTACTTAGCACCGGTGTTTATTTTACTCACAACATCTACAACTTTCCCAAGTGGAATGCCTCGTCCGTAATCTCTTACCGTCAATATTTTATCAGTAATAGTCACATCCACATGACGACCATAACCCATCGCATGTTCATCTATGCAATTGTCAATTACCTCTTTTAGTAATACATACACGCCATCATCCGGACTACTACCATCACCGAGTTTACCAATGTACATTCCCGGGCGAAGACGGATGTGTTCTTTCCAATCTAAACTCCGAATAGATTCCTCGTCATACTTCGCTTCTATCTTTTCTTTTTCTGCCATTCTTATCGTTATCTGTAGCTTATTTAATTGATTTTTTTGATGTGTTGTTGTTTGTTAGCCGGGCAAAAACAGCAGCTATGTTAAGCTTCGATGGCAAATGTAATTTTGTTGTTTTTATCTTTTTGGGGAAAAAATAAAAAGAATCACATTTTATCCTCAGCTATCTATTAAGCTTTTCTTGAATTGGTTTTATGAACGCTTTTGTTAGTCGGCTATCTGCGAATATATTGAAGAGATGTTTCAATATTCAGATAGCTTTTCCACAAAGTTCCTAACTATGTTAGCAAATATATAATTCTTTCTACAAGCTTGTGAATACGCTATTTTTTAACACCTTAAACTATCAATGCCTCGTAGATTTATGTAAATAAAAAAAGAGAAAAAAATGAAAAATATAAAATGGTTTATTGGTGCATTAGCAGTATTTACCATAATATCTTGCAATAGCACACAGGTGATTTCATCTTATAAAGATGATAAAGTTGTCGCAAAAAATTACAGAAAAATTCTTGTGCTCGGGATATTCCAACAAAAGGAAAGATCTCTTAGACAAGAAGCGGAGACCCAGTTAGTAAACCGCTTAATCGAGCAAGGGTACAATGCTACATCGGCCATAAAAGATTTCGGCCCAAAAGCTTTTGAAAAAGTTTCAGAAGATCAGTTGGCCGCAAATTTAAAGTCCAGTGGTTACGATGCAGTTATTACAACTTCTTTGCTAGATAAAAAAGACGAGGAAAACTATAAGCAGGGAACTTCACGTTTAGAACCAGTTGGAGTTTATTACAACCGTTTTGGCCGTTATTATTCCACTGTGTACGATCGTGTTTATCAGCCGGGTTATTACACTACTTCTACTGATTATTTTTTAGAATCTAATTTATATGACATTGCCTCCGGAAATTTATTGTACAGTGTGCAAACTAAATCTTTTGATCCCTCATCTGCTGCAGCATTAGCAAGTGATAACAGTAGAAAAATCGTAAAAGATTTAAAAGAAAAGGGCGTACTCGTTCACAAATAAGTTGTTTTGGTTGTTGAAAAGAGAGAGCGAAAGGATTAATTTCTTTTCGCTTTTTTATTTCGCAACGGCTGTATAATTATATTTACAGAAACATTCATCAAAAGAACCATTGCTACCACTCATTACCGATCGTGAATTCATAAAACAACAAGCGGAAAAACTCGAGGAAGAGAATGATACATTTCGTTCATTCTTAAAAATTCTGAATGGTGATGAACTTGATATTAAAGTGCATGAACTTAATGAGACAATTTCCCCTCAAATAGATTGTACTGTATGCGGCGCTTGCTGTCGCCAATTAATGATAAATGTAACCGAAGGGGAAAAGATAAATGTTGCAACTGCTTTGAACATTACTCCACAAAAGTTTAAAGAAGATTATTTAGAAGAAAGTATGGAGGGCAAATTGATTATCAATACCATTCCCTGCCATTTTCTTGCCGATTCAAAGTGCAGTATTTATGCAAACCGATTTACAGAATGCCGTGCGTTTCCACATTTGCATGAAAACAATTTTAAAGGAAGGTTATTTGGAACCCTCATTCATTATGCCATGTGTCCTATTATTTTTAATGTCATCGAACAATTGAAAGTAGAAGTTGAATTTAAAAATTGATGATAAAATTTTTAAACAATTTGTTTTTTACTAAAAAATTTTCTCAATTTTAACATTGGCACTAATTGTGAGTGTATATTTTAAACTCAAAACAAAAATTATGAAACTAACAAAATTTGCAATGGCAGCTGCCTTGCTCACTTCAATTGCATTTACAAGTTGTAAACCCAAAGACTCTGAAATTAAAGCTAATGTGGAAGCCGCTTTAAAAGCAGATATGAAAATGGCGAACACTGTAGTGGATGTAAATGATGGTAAAGTAACCTTATCCGGCGAATGTACAGATGCTGAATGTAAAGCAAAATGTGAAAGTACAGCTGCAGGTGTTAAAGGTGTAAAAACACCGGTAATCAATAATCTTACTGTTGCCGCACCGGTAATTACTACACCTCCTCCTGCATCAACAGCCACAGTTTTAGATGCAGCAACGCAACAAAAAGTAAAAGATGGCTTGAAGGACATTAATGGTGTTACTGTAGATTTTACTGCAGACAAAGCTGTTATTAAAGGAACAGTTACCCCGGCCAACAGAATGAAAATTATGCAAATACTTGCTTCAGCAAAAGTACAATCTGATGTAAGCGGTTTGATGGATAAAAAGTAATATCAATATTTAAAATTTCAAAATTTATAATTATGGCACTTCAAGATAAATATGCTCAATTACTTTCTGCTGCACAAACACATGGTGTAGAAAATTTGTCTGTTGCAGAACAGAATGGTGTTTTACACGTAAGTGGTACTGCTAAAAGTACTGCAGATTACGATGCACTTTGGGCTTTGTATGGTCAGATAGATCCGAACATGGCCAGCGGAGATTTGATGATGAATATTGATGTGAAAGCTGCTGCCGGAGCACAGTTGAAAGTAACTACAGATTCTACTAATTTAAACATCAGAAGTACTCCATCAACAGAGGGAGAAGTTGTAGGAAAAGCCGCACATGATGAAGTAGTAACGTTGGTAGAAAAAACAGACGACAGTTGGTGGAAAGTAAGAACAGCCCAAGGTGAAGAAGGCTACGCTTATGCGCAATATCTTTCTCCGATGTAGTTTTTTATAAACTTATAATGGCCGTTTCATTTATTTGGAGCGGCTTTTTTATTAGTTGATTAGTTATCAGTTGATCGGTTGAATTGTGAAAATTAAAATGATTGTTAATCAACTAACCACCAAATCAACTTTCTTCAAGAATAAACGTGGAAAAAATCGTGGTCCCATAATTCCGCTCAGAAACGTAATGATCAAACTTGCGGTAATCATTGCGGGGTGTGTGTTCCAAGATAAAACGTCCGCCGACATTCAATAACCCTTTTTCAAATATTCTTAGCGGCAGATCATCAATTGTTGTGAGTGCATATGGCGGGCCTGCGAATATAAAATCGTACTTGTTATTGCCTGAATTTATGAAAGTGAAAACCTCACTTTTGATAACTTTAAAATTTTCGAACTTTAATTCTTCCGCTGTCTTCTTTATAAAATCATACATCTTGTTATCCTTCTCCACTACAGTAAGATCGGGCACGCCCCTGCTTGCCAGTTCGTAACTAATGCAACCCGTTCCTCCAAAAAGATCGAGTGTTTTTAATTCTTCAAACTCTAATTGGTTTTGCAAAATATTAAAGAGGCCTTCCTTGGCAATATCTGTTGTGGGTCTTGTATGCGGCATGTTTACAGGTGGTTGTATGCGTCTGCCACCATGTGTTCCACTAATTATCCGCATTTGCGAGGGCTGTAAGATGATGATAAAAATGCGATGGTAGTCCTTCAAACCCTTCTGTGACCTTAACATCAAGCGTTGCTGCAAAATTTACATGCAAAAAGTATTTGTAAATCTCTTGGTATAGTGTTGAATCAACATCTATCATTCCACTTAAGGTAAGTTGGATAGAAGATGGCGTAACCTCAAAACGTTCTGCAATATTTAAAAGATGGTAACAAACATCTGCTGGAGTTGTGTAATCAAAATATTGAACGATCTGTAATTGCCCTTCTTTAAAAAGAATGATTTTAATGCTTGCATTGTAAATAATACAATGCAAAACGGACTCATTGTTTTTATCTACTTGGTAAGAAGTGCTGTGGGCAAACTTTGCGGTAGGAAATTTTTGTAATAATAAATTGTGCACTGCTGTTGGCACACTATAAATATTCTTTATGTCACTATCCTTACATGATTCTTCGAAAGTACTTCTCATTTTATCCGGTACAAAAAGCTGTGATAAAATATCTTCCTTTAATTCTTCTTTAAAATACGCCAAAGGCACCAACGTACTTGTAGAAAAATTATAGAAAATAGTGGTGGATGAAAAAGCTGTGGATGATAGAGAACCCATCTCTTCAATAAACTTTTCTACCTCATTACTATAGGTTGTCGAAAATGTATTTTTATCTAAGCTTAAAGAATACAATCCTTCAATTCTAAAAGGAGATTTTGAAAAAATAATAAAAGAAATATCTTCATCCCCTACTTCCATCAACAGGTGCAAAGCCACGTTATTATCTGCGGAAGGTTCTATTTTAAATGCAATTTTCAAAGCCTGAGTTTAAGCAGGCAAAATAAGATATTTTTGCCTACTTATGGGAACAGGGGCGACAATTAATGATTTAAAAGTTCAGGTTAATAACAAACAAATTCTCTCTATTGCCCTGCCCATCACACTTTCCATCCTCATCCCACAATTAAATATGCTTATCAACAGTATATTTTTAGGAAAAGTAAGTGAAGAAGCTTTAGGTAATGCTGGTATCACCGGTGTGTTCTATTTAATATTTGCTGTAGCAGGTCATGGCTTAAACAATGCCATGCAAACTGTTTTTTCTAAAAATGCAGGCAGCGGTAACCATGAGAACTTTAAAACTATCCTTTCCCAAGGTATCCGTATCAGTTTACAATTTGCTGCCGTTGGAATTTTATTTACCTGGCTCATTGCGCCTTTTATTATGAAATCTGTAGCAGATGCCGGTTCTTATCCGCAGGAAATGAGTTTCCTAAAGATCAGAATATTTGGCCTTCCCTTTCTTTATCTGTTTCAAATGGGCAATGCATTTTTGGTAGCATCATTAAACAGCCGTTATTTAATGTTTGCATTCATCTGCGAAGCGGCAGTAAATGTGCTGTTTGATTACCTTCTTATTTTTGGTCATGCAGGTTTTCCTGCAATGAGTTTTAATGGTGCAGCGGTTGCTTCTGTGTTGGCAGAGTTTACGGGTATGATGGTGGTATTTTCTGTACTGATTGTAACAGGTTTAAAAACAAAATACGGCCTGCTGAAATCTTTTACTTTCAACAAATACATCAACGATCAGATTCTTAAAGTCTCCATTCCATTGGTAGCGCAGTATGTTATTAGCGTTACTACCTGGTTGGTATTTTTTCTTTTGTTGGAAGGCAGAGGCACTAATGCAAAAGCCATCAGCAATGTAATGCGCAACGTATTTGGCATTGCCGGTGTTTTCATCTGGGCATTTGCTAGCACGAGTAATACAATGGTCGGCAATTTAATGGGTCAAAAAAGAGAAGGAGATATCATCCTGGCAATAACACACATTACATATTGGAGTGTGGGGTTTTGCGCTGTTCCCGTTTTAATCTTAAATCTTTATCCGGAAGTATTTTTTAGTCTGTTTGGGCAGGACGATGCATTCATAAAAGAAGGAACCTCTGTAATAAGAATGGTATCGCTTGGAATGGTTTTTATGAGCATTGCCAACATTTGGCTGAACGGTGTAACCGGCACAGGAAAAACGCAAATGAATTTAAAAATAGAACTGATAGCCATCTCTCTATATCTCGGCTACACTTTCTACTTTATGAAAGTAAATTACATTTCTCTTGCTATGGCATGGAGCAATGAGTTTATTTATTGGACGGTTATATTTACAATGTCGTTTGTATATCTTAAAGGTGGGAAATGGAAAACGGCGAGGTCAATGGATAATACATTAATGGATAAACGATAATTCTCTCACTCATATAACAAATGAAAATGCCGTCATTTAACTGACGGCATTTTCATTATGTTCAATTCTATCATCCATCAACTATCATCCATAAACCATAAATCTCATTCACCATTTACGATTCCCATCCTCTACTTCTCTCCCCATTTATTATTGGCATAATTCATATCAGGAAAAACTTTATCAGGGTCAATCGTGACAGATTTCACCACTTCGGTAGTTGGCAGTTTTACTTTAAAAACACTGGTGTTGTTCCATATTTCAACAGGAAGATTTACCGTTCCTTTTGTTCCCGAAACTGTCTCATACCCAATAATAACAGGCATTGCCATCTGGTCTAAGTTTTCTAAAGTTACAATTGCACCTTTAGTTGCATCGTTGCTCACATCTTTTATTGATTGATCAAGTCTGTAATTTTCTAAAAACCATCCTTTCCAAAACCATGATAAGTTTTCGCCCGCAACATTGTCCATTGTTTTGAAGAAATCCCATGGCGTTGGGTGTTTGTAAGCCCATCGTTTTATGTATTCTGTAAAGGCATAATCAAATCTCTCAGGGCCCAAAATATTGTTTCTCAAAAGCGTTAAACCATACCCCGGTTTAAAATATAAAGATGATCCAATGTTTACTTCCTTCATTGCATCAGGCGTGTTTAAGATACTTTCACTCATTGGGCCAAACATGTAGCCTGTAAGCATTGATGGGCTTGGCGCAGAACCATCAAACTCACCTTTATTAAAATCTTTTAATGCAAGCGTATTTATAAAAGTATTAAAGCCCTCATCCATCCAGCCATATTTTCTTTCGTTGCTGCCAACGATCATCGGGAACCATGTATGGCCAAATTCATGGTCTGTCACACCAAATAGATCTGCACCGCCAGATGTAGAACCACAAAAAACAATTCCCGGGTATTCCATTCCACTTACGTTAGAAGCCACATTCGTAGCAACCGGGTAAGGATATTGAAACCATCTTTTGCTATAATTCTCTATACTGCCTTTTGTAAATTCTGTAGCCCTACTCCACTTCTTACTGCCGTTGCTTTCTGCAGGGTAAAGGCTTTGTGCCAGTGCCTTCTTTCCGCCTGCAAGGTTTATTCTAGCAGCATCCCAGATAAATGATTTAGATGATGACCATGATACATCTCTTGCATTCATCATCTTGTATTTCCATGTAAGTGTACCACTTGCTTTTGGTCTAGATGATGGATCTGTCACTTCGCTTTCACTTCTTATAACTACCGTCGCATCGCTGTTCTTAGCATCTGCCATTCTCTTTTGTTGTGTAGCAGTAAGTACTTCAGCAGGGTTTTGTAATTCACCACTTGCCACCACTATGTGGCTTGCCGGTGCAGTAATGCTAAAATCATAATCGCCATACTCCAGGTAAAACTCACTCGGACCTATGTAAGGCAAAGTGTTCCATCCTTCCACATCATCATACACACACATGCGTGGGTACCATTGCGCTACCGCAAAAATATTCCCATTCTTAGTTTTTAAAATACCGCAACGGTCGGCACCTTCCTCAGGTAAGGTGAAGGAGTAGTCTATTTTTATTTTAATAATATCGCCACCGGGCTTCACAGCCTTTGGTAACCTTATCTGCATTCTTGTATCTGTAATCAAATAGTCTGCGGTGGTATTATCTGTTATGTTCTTTACAGCACTTATTTTATACCCACCATCAAAAGTACTCTCTGCGCTTCCGTATCTGCTGCGGCTTCCTACAGGCATACGAGCCTGTCCCCTACTGCCTTTTGCAAATAAATTTTGGTCCATCTGTAACCATAAAAATGGCAATGTGTGCGGACTGTTATTTTTATAAGTAATCGTTACTGAGCCTGAAATTTGACTTGTGTTTTCATCCAGCGAAACATTTATCTGATAGTCTGCACGGTTTTGCCAGTAGGCAATGTTTGGAGACCCGTCAGATGATCGGGTAATGCTGCCGCCATTAGGATAAAAGATGGGGCTAAATAAATTGTGTGGGTCGTACGTAGAAACTTTTTGAGCATGTGTAACACTAACAAAACTCAGTAAAAGACAAGTGATAAATAATCGCATTTGCATGTGTAATTTTTTGTTGAAGATAGTATAAAATCATACAGAGCAAATGCCGTACATCATCTAATAAAACATTAAAGTTTAACCAGCAAACCAATCCCATTACCCGTAACAGCAAGTTGTAATTTCTCTCCCATTTTAGCTAAAGCCTTGCCATGCCTGTTGTGTATGGCATACATAATACCATCAAACAACAGCAGAGCACCGCCCTGCAGCATTACACTTTCGCCATAGCCTTTTAAGCGAAGTGGATTTTTAGTTGTTGTCTTAGCCCTTTCTTTTAAGTAAGCGCCCCCGGCAATATAGGCAACATCCAGCCCCGCATTAAAAAGAAAAAGCTTCTCTATTTTTTGCTGTTTTGTAAGCGATGCGCTGTAAGTGAGTGTGCCCTCCTTCTTTGCAGTTAAAAAACCAATGCCCGTAATGCCCAGCGTAATGCCATTCCAAATAGCATTCATTTCATGAAAATACTTAATGCTTCCTGTAGTTTGTGATGATGCAATACTGCCGTAAATGATGTTGGCGGCTGAGTAACCTGCCAGTACTTTTATGCCCGTTATGCTTAGCCGCTTCCGCTCTTTATTAAAACCCGTAAGGTTTGTTGGCTGCGCAAAACCTGTTACAGATAAAATGCAGATGCATACAGTTGCTATTAGTTTTTTCATTAGTTGCTGTTGATGTTGTTATAAAGGTAGGACGGTTTTTATTGTATAGTTACGGGAGCTTGGGGAGAAAATGATTTTTGGGGATGGAAAAGTTTGAAGGCTTGGGGCTGTGATTGGAAGAGCATTGTGGGAAATTTGATGCGGCTATACGTTACAATCTTTTTGCTCAAAGGCAGCAAAAAGGATTTTTACTTCTATCCGCCAGCCCTTCGGCGGTATATCTTTTTTCATCTTTATTAAAGCGGATTCTAGCTGTATATATATTTACGTCTCCAATTAAATAATCTAAACTACACACTATAGGCCAAGGATTTCTATGACAAAAACAAGAATCTTTTTTCTTTATTTACGCCACGTTTTTCACATACTCTTGCTCTTTATTAACAACTGCTATTACTCTTGCTAACAATTTATTTTTTACTGCATTTAATACACTCATCTTGTTTTTCCCCTCTGCTACTTTTCTTTCATAATATTGTTTTAGATCTGCATCAAGCTTAACCGCCGTTAATGATGCCATATGCAAATTGCATTTGACTTTCTTGTTGGCCATATGATGCACCCTGGTTTTACCCCTTACACTTGTTCCGGAAGAGTATTCAAAAGGTGCAACGCCACAATAACAGGCAAGTTTTCGTACATCTTTCATTATTGTAAATCCGTTTGTATGGATCATCAGATTAATCGCTGTGACAAAACCTATTCCTACTACGGATGTAACCAGGCGGAAGATCAACTTTAAATTCTCATCTTCATTAACTGCAGCCATAATTTTTGCTTCAACATTTTTAAGATCCTTATCTATTGCATTTAGTGAACTTTTAATTGATTTGCTTAAAAGTTTTGCCATTGCGTGATCTCCCATGGCTTCAAATTCTCCAATCGGAACTTCAAGTTTTTTCTTTGTTTCTACCAATCTTTCTCTGAGGGCTGTAAGATGTTTTATCTTCTCTAATGTAGCGTTCATAGGCTTCCACAATCGTAGTCGTTCCATATTCTTTGATGCATACAAGGCAATTCGCAAAGAATCGATTTTATCATTCTTGCCTCTGGCCACACCCATTACTTTCTTTATTTGTATAGCCTGCTCCACCCAAATATCTATCTTCCTCTCACTTAAAAAACCTGTTAAGGGGAAACAATATAATCCGGTTGTTTCCATACAAAACAAAACTGTTTCAGGTGATACAGTGTATTCCTGAATCCAAAGCAAAAGTTCTTTCATTCCTGAATCATCATTCGAAAATTTCCGATGCGAAGATTCCTGATCTTTAATGTGAGTGATGTCAACTGTTTTCTTTGAGACATCAACCCCAAAAATGTGTTCATAATTTTTCATGACCGAAGGGTTTAAAACAATCAGAGATACAAGCTTCTTTGATACCTTAATAATAGGCCCTAAGCCTGAATTTCTATACGAAGCATCTCATATCAAAGAAGAACCTGTCTGCATCCTCGGATATACCATTATGTATTGCCTGGTCTATAGTTCACAGGTTCTTCCTGATTGTTGTTATTAACATTTTTTGTTTATTCACAAAGAAAAAAAGAAGCAAAAAAAGAAAATAGTAATAGTAGTAAATCTTATAAAAAATATCAAGAAACAAATCTAAAGGCCTGGTCTGCTACCAGCAGCTGCCCGGTAATATTTTTTCTTACGATTTTTTAAATAGTTCGGCTGGTCAAAGACCGGGCCTCGGCTCTCACCCATGCATTGGACGACCAACAAAG
>JANXTN010000191.1 GCA_025352435.1 Ferruginibacter sp.
ACAGGAACATTACCTGGGGAAATTTTTGTACACCGAAATATCTCAAACCTTGTGGTAAATACAGATTTAAATATGTTGAGTGTTCTACAATATGCAGTGGAGGTTTTACAGGTAAAGCATGTAATTGTATGCGGTCATTATGGCTGTGGTGGCGTGAAGGCCGCTATGGGGAACCACCATTTTGGAATAATAAACCACTGGTTAAAGAACATAAAAGATGTTTATAGAATGCACCGAAATGAGATTGACGTCCTTAAAACCGATGATGAACGGGCAGATAGACTAACTGAACTAAATGTAGAAGAACAGGTTTTTAATCTTTCTAAAACATCCATTATTCAAAAAGCATGGAAGGAAAATCAACGCCCACACCTTCATGGATGGGTTTATGGGCTCAACAATGGAATAATAAAACCAATTTGCGACATGGCGCCGGGGTCAAAACTGGATCCTTTGTATGAATATGATAATTTATAGATCACTTTGGTTCTGTTTTGAAAATATATTCCATTTTAAAAATTCGGTACGGTTTTTAATATTATATTTCTAAATTAAAAAATTACAATTATGAAAATATCTAACACAGGAACGCTATTGTTATTAGGTTTGGGCGCATGGGCTATTTATAAATACAACAATATGAGCGAAGAAGAGCAGCAAGCAATGAAAGAAAAAGGAAAAAAATTATTTGATGAGCATATAAGTCCATTTATTTCTAATGCACTTTCGTTAGGAAATGACGGGAAAGAAAAGTTACAGGAAATTTTTGCAAGATAATACCCTACTATTAAAGCGAGAATGCAACCAAAAAATTTTGGTTGCATTTTTTATTGCTGATATTTTTTTAAAAAAGCAGGCAAGTCTACCGGCTTTTTTGCTTGAGAAACTTTACAGTTCCAAAACTGCCTTTGGGAATTTTTGAACGACCATTCTTGCTCACCCTTTGGTAATTCGTTTATATTTTTAACAAGCGTTGGCTTATCAATCCACGTAACGAAGTAAGTTGTGTTTCTGTAACAACGTGCAAGAATTTTATCAAACAGTTCGTCAATTCCCGCTTCTTCAATATCTATTAATCTGCTTGCAAGCCATTCATCTTTTGCAAATCTTTTTTGGTTAAAAAAAACTTGGAGGTGAATATCTCCTTTTAAGTATTCAATTCCTTCCCTTCGCTTTATCAATTTTATATCCCTGTTTGCAATGGCATTTTCCATCGTAACATCTACATCAGGGATCAGCGATGTTTTCAATTCTAAATTTATCCCTTTGTACAAAAAATCAACATCTATATTATCGCGGTCTTCCCTATAATTAGCTTTATCAAAAAATATCCCTTGTTCATTCATCCATTTTGTAAGAGCAAATTCTCCAACGTATCCCCTCAAAATACAGTCGTATTGAATGTTTGCATGTCGGTTACGCAAGTTGTCTCTTTTAGAAATAAACAACTGTGTTCTCGCTTTTTCCATCACCAACTTTATTTCATCATCGGTAACAGGAATGCAAATGCTATCATTTTTTGTAATCAATATTCCGGAGCGTTTTAAAAGTAGTCTTGTAATAATGCAGATTGGCTTTAATGCCTTCTATTTTTTTGCCATTAAATTCATATCCTTTAATTAAGCTCTTTATTCTTGGATAAGTAACTGTTTCACAGATATTGTTTTCATTATTGGTACACAAAATAAATTTTCTCTTTCCTGCATCTGCAGCATTGGCCTGTAATACCGCTTGACCAGTTGTTCCCGACCCTGCAAAAAAATCCAGTACAGTAATATTTTTATCTGCAAATAAATTTATACAAAATAAAATGAGCCCGACAGGTTTTGGGAACCTAAAATTATTTTGTGGCACAATGTTGTTCAATTCCCGGCTGCCTTCAGCATTTAAAAATTCTACGATGGCTCTGTAAGGTAACTGCCGCTCTCTTTTATTGTTTTGGTTATCTACAAACTGATACTGTTTTATATATGCCTTCCACTTTTCTTTCCCTTTTTTAAAAATGATAAAATCATTTGCCTTGCCCCATTCAACTTTTTCTTTGCTCCAGCGCCAAGTGTTTGGTTTGCCAAATTTACCTCCGGCTAAAACGATACTACCATCGGGCATTTCTAATTCATAATCTAATGATGGGCTATAACTTCCTTTGTAATCAAGATCACGCAAATAATATTTCCCTCTGTGCTTAATGTGCTCATCTTCAAATTTGTATTTACTGTCATTCTCTACATCAATTTTTTCTTTTTCAAACTTTAATGAAGCTTTGTTTTTTGCATAACAAAGCATATAGTCAAACTCCACTGCTACCTGTGAGCTATCATGACCTGAGCCGGTTTTATTCTTGCGAATAACTTGCGCAACAAAATTATCTTCCCCAAAGATTTGGTTACAAAGTATTTTCAATTGTGCTATTTCAGTATCATCTATAGAAATAAAAAGAGCACCTTTTTTACTTAACAATGCAGCTGCAAGTGTAAGTCTTTTATGCATGAAGGAAAGCCATTTGCTATGTCGATAGCTATCATCTATGTCAACATATTTATCGTTGTACATAAAATCTTCCTTCTTGCCGGTATTGTATGGAGGATCTATGTAAATGATATCTATGGCGGCTTTGTGGGTTTCTTGCAACACTTTTAATGCATGGTAATTATCGCCTTCTATCAACATGTTTTCAGGAAAGCCTGCACGGGAAATAAGATTATTTTTTTTTATTTCTTTTAAAATGGGCTGCAATTCATTACAATCTGTTACCACTTTTTCGGCTATTTTATCTTCTTCCCATACCAACCCATAATGCTTTTTTGCATCTGCATTTTGTATGAGAGCCAACAACTGTTCTCTGCTATAATTTTTATAATCCGATGCAGCCATTTATTATTTAAAAAATTTTATTGGTTAACAGTTATCATAACGATACACATCTTTGGTCATCGTAAAACCTCGTCAATATATTTTATTGCCATTACAATTCGTTCTTCGTATTCTCCGCTGATTATCTTCCAAGCTGTTTTTTGTGCAATCATTTCTTCTTTGTAAAATTGAAAAAGCTTTCGCCTCACTTTCACATCAGGATATTCTCTGAGGTTATCTTCTACCCAAGGTAAATCAACATCGCAAAGCAGATATAAATCATTTTGCTGTTTCGTTATTTGCGTCAAAATCCTATTGTCGCATTTATCAAAAACAAACTCACTCCATATTTTAATCACGTGCAAATCAGTATCAATAAAAAGCGGAATGGGTTTTACTGAAGTGTTCGTATTATTCAGTTTTTTCAAAGCGTCTAATTCGTTTGCCATTTGTCCTTCAGCTATTTTATTCAAATCTTCAAAGGCGTACTTTTTTCCATTTTTTTCAAGGTATTCTCTGGCAAATTCTCTTACCCAAACTGTTTTAAAGTGATCAGCAAGTGCAGCACATAGAGAACTTTTTCCAGTACTTTCAGGGCCAATAACTACAATTTTTTTTATAACGATTTCCATGCAGGTTGTTGTAATAATATTTGTTTATAGATGGAGCAATCTTCATCGTGTGCACCGGGTAAATATCCGGTACTCATTAAAAACTCGTTTACAATTTCGCCGCCTGTAAACTTAAATGTTGATTTAAATAATTTCACCCACCCCTGTTTAAGTAAAGGATGGTGAGCGTCTATCCATTTTTTAAAGGATCCATATTCTTTTTGAAGGATTAAAATTTGCTTTGCATTGTGAATAGCAGCATGCACTTTTAAACGATTTCTTATTATTCCCGCATCGTTCAAAAGCCGCACTACGTCTGCTTCTTTATATGCCGCTACTTTTTTAATATTAAAATTGCTGTAGGCTTTTCTAAAGTTTTTTTCTTTGTGCAAAATGGTTATCCAGCTTAAGCCTGCCTGGTTTATTTCTAAAACCAATCTACAAAACAGTTCATTGTCACTTTCTACTGCAAAGCCATATTGTTTATCATGATAATTTTTATGCACCTCAAAATCCTTTTCTTTCATGAAAGAAATAGCATTACAATAAGAAAGTTTTGGTGGCATTGCTACTTCAATTTTTATTTAACGAATGTATATAAATACACCTAAAGTGTTGCTGCAATCTTAGCGGTGTTGTATTTTTTAAGCCAAGAAAATAAACCAAACACCGCCATTATTAACAACACTAAATAGTATACACTTGTAAAAACATAATGCTTTACAAAGTATAATGGAATGGATGCTATGTTTGTTGCTATCCACCAGTACCAACTTTCGACTTTCTTTTTTGTCATTAGCCACATGCCTGTAAATGCTGTAGCACTTGCAAATGCATCAGCCCATGGAATTACACCATCAAAAAACATTTTTTTAAAGTAAGTTAATGCGGTAAAAAAGGTAACATAAAACAGGATAAAAAAACTTACATGAGAAAGCCACTCCTTTGTGGTCGATGTAGTGATGTGCAACACCGGCTTATTTGTGTTGTCTTTTTTGGTCCACATGTACCAACCAAGAATACTCATAATAGTGTAATAGAAATTTACGGTAGCCTCCCCCAGCAAGTGCCCGTTAAAGCTGATGTAGATGTAGATAATTGTATTTACCAACCCGGTGGGATAAACCAATACATTTTCTTTTCGGCTATACCATACACTGACTATTCCAGAAAATACCGCCAGGTATTCAAACCATCTTGTATTCGTTATATCCTGTAAAAACTGTTGAAGAATTTCTGTAAAACTCAAGGAATAATTTTGTACAAAAATAGATTTTAACCTTCACTTATTTTACTGCATACTGCTTGTATATTTCTTTTGCAATTTCTTAGCTTTATCACATGATTAAAAAAATAAGCCTCATAATTTTGATATGCTTGTACGCAGGGGCAGGGATAAATCATTTTATTCATCCAAATGCTTATTATTCTATTATTCCGCCTTACCTGCCAAACCCACATTTAATTAATATTTTGGCCGGCATTGCCGAAATTATCTGTGCCGTTTCATTGGCAATTCCGGCTACAAGAAAGTTAGGAGCGTATTTAGTGGTGGCAATGTTAATAGCGTTTATTCCTGCACATATTTACATGATACAAAAGGGCGGTTGCATGGGTGCAGAAATTTGTATTCCCTTGTGGGGCGCATGGTTGCGGTTGTTTCCTTTACAGTTTATATTGATAGCCTGGGCTTGGTGGCACAGAAAATAATTGACCCTATACATTTAATTTAAATAAAAAAATATCGCCAAAAAAGCGGTACTTCATTTAAATATCTTTTTTAATTATTCAGCCTCGGCTACCACTTCTTTTACTTCCGGTATCATTCTCTTCATCATTCCTTCTATTCCCGCTTTTAAAGTAATCATACTGCTTGGGCAACCACTACAACTTCCCTGCATCATTAAATTTACTCTGCCTGCCTCATAACTTTTAAATTGTATAGCACCGCCATCCATTTCAACCGCAGGTTTTACATAGTTTTCCAATAATTCTTTTATGCGTTTTACGACGTCATCGTCATCTGCACTTACTTCATTGGTACTTTCAGTTTTGCGGATAGCAATCTCTTCTTCATTTACAACCGGCTTGCCCTCCTCTAAATAATCTTTTAAAAACTGTTTGATTGCCGGAATCACATCCTGCCAGTCATCAGTATCATTTGTTTTTGTAAGCGTAACAAAATTGCTGGCTATAAATACAGAACGGATAAATGGGAATGTAAATAATTCCTGTGCAAGTAATGAGGGTTTAGCACTGTCAACATCAGGAAAATCAATACTTTTCCCCGGATACAATAGTTTGTTTGCCACAAACTTCATTGTTTCCGGATTCGGTGTCATCTCTGTATATATACTTATTACGGGATTGCCTGTTTTTATCATTTTTTAAACTTTTTCTTTACTTGTTGCTTAACGTGCAAAATTACTCTATTAAGTTGTATTGGAAAAGGGCAAATTATTTCGATAACCGAAAATGGTGAAAATTTATAATACCATTTGCAATTATTCGTACAAGTTATGCTGATCAGCCTTGGCCAAAGCAACCATTAAATCAGCAAGTTTTTGGGTCACTGACGCAAAGAAGATTTCACCTTTTTCTTTAGTTGAAAAAGATGGGTCACCAATGCCTGTATCTTCAGTGACCTGCGACCATTTTCTTTCTGCCCATGCCCAACCTTCTGAAAATTCTTTGATTTTATTCTTTTTAGCTTTTCCGTTTCCTGCTTCTTGTAATGGGAGAACTAAATGTGGGGCTAAATGAAGTATAAGACTCGTTTCCATTTCATCTGCATGGTCACCCATTTCAGTAAAAAATTTTGTTTTATCCATAGCCTGAAACCAGTTGCAGGTACTTAAAAACATATCAGGAAACTTTAAACCAAGCTCTCTGATTATCTGCTTAAAATCGTTACCACCATGGCTGTTTACAATGAGTAGTTTATAGATTTTTTGCCTGTTCAGCACTTCAATAATATCTGAAAGAATTGCCTGTTGCGTGCTTGGGTAAAGATTTATATCCAGCTTTATATCCGCCTGCCCGGTATTTACTCCAAACGGAATGGTAGGCAACACAACTATTTTAGCTCCCTTTTCCCATGCTATTCTTGCAGCTTCGCTTGCTATTTCAGTGGCTTCAATATTATCCGTTGCATAAGGTAAATGATAGTTATGGGCTTCTGTAGCACCCCACGGTAAAATAGCTACCTCGTAGTTTTCATCTTTTACCTGCTTCCAATTTGTTTCTGCTAAAATGTAAGGTCTCACTAGTATCTATTTAATTTTCTATGATCCGCAACTTCGCATAATTCAACATGATTTTCTTTTCGCCATTTAATTCAAAATTAATAGTAGCAATAGGGTTGTGTGCGGCACCTTCCATTTTTGCCACTACACCAAATCCAAACTTCATGTGCTCTACTTTTTGCCCTTCGGTTAAATCTGCCGTATTGCTTGCAACAAAATCAGCTGTTGGTACATGCTCTTTTACTGTTGGTCGTGCTGGTGTTGCATACGAAGGTTTCGATGGTTCTTTTTTTGCAAAACTGCCACCGGTATTTTCAAAACCTCTGCCCATGCGTTCAAATGCGCTGCCCCGGTTTACTGAGCTCGATGCATTGTTGCGTGCAGGCGCACCAGCATAACTTTTATCAATATGTATTTCCGGCATTTCATCAATAAAACGACTTGGGTCATTCTGCTGCAACTGCCCAAAACGATATCGTGCATTACTATAACTTAAATATAGTTTGTGCTTTGCTCTTGTAATGGCCACATAAAATAATCTTCTTTCTTCTTCCAGTTCTTCCCGGCTATTTATACTCATGGCATTTGGAAAAAGCGTTTCTTCCAAAC
>JANXTN010000048.1 GCA_025352435.1 Ferruginibacter sp.
TCTACCGCATCTATGAGTTTGCAGGTAGTGCCCATTGTGAGAAAGCCTGTAATGGCAACTTTAAATATTCAATTTGACTATACCCAGCAAAATGAGATAAATACCATCATAAAAAAATATGGATGTATTATAGTTTCTAAAGAAAATACGCTTTTTTCGTTGTATGTTTTGGAAGTTCCGCTCGATAATAAGAATGAAGTTTTACACAGTTTTAAAAATTTAAACAATGTGAATATTTCGGATTGACATGCAGATCATTATTAAATCTTGAATTTCTTTTGAATGCTGACTCGTTGAAGAATGTGTAGCAGACGATGAAGAGCAGTAAAAACTGTTATGAAAAATGGACTGGGAATTTTTTTGTAAGAACCGAAACCAAGGATCAAAAAAACCGAAGGATTGTAAATACAGCAATTATGAACGCGGAAGAAATAAGAAACTATGCATTGAATAAAAAGGATGTGGAGAAACATTTCCATTTGGTGAAGGAGTATTAGTTTTTAAAACAAAAAATAAAATATTTTTATTGTTATCAATTGCTGATGAATTTCAAAGTATAAATTTAAAATGTGCGCCTGTTCAAGCCATTGAATTAAGAGAGGAATATCCTGATGTAATAATCCCGGGCAATCACATGAACAAGAAACATTGAAATACTATTTATCCTTCACTACTAAGGAAAAGTCTGGTACTAGAAATGATAGATGACAGCTACAATCTCGTAGCGAATAAAAAAAAGTAAGATGAAAAATTCTGTTGTAATTGTTTTGGTTTTATTGATTGCATTTTCATTTTATTTTTTAGGAAAGAAGAATGGTGCATCCAACACAAAAATTTCTTTGGTGGAAAATGTGGACATGATAAAGCAGATTGCTGAACTGGGTGCACTTGATGTAACGGGAAATGTAAAGCTAAAAATAAGCAACAAGGAAGACAACGACGGAACCTGGGCAAAATTTAAAAATTACTTTTCTGAAAATACATTGCTGGTTACGTTGCCATACGAGGCAAAATTTGGAGTTGATATGAGCAACCAAAAATTGAACATTGATACAAAGTCATCTACTGTAGTTGTTACATTACCTCATTGCAAATTGTTGAGTCTACAACTAAAAATGGATAGAATGGAGACGATGAGCCAGACAGGACTTTTTATGAATGCAACCATGGACGATTTGGTAAAAGCGCAAAAAAAATTATATGCACAGGCATTAATAAATATTGAGCAAAACCCCGAGTATATTAAAATGTCAGAAAAACACATTACCGAGATACTAAGTAATTATTACAAACCTTTGGGTTATACAGTTAGCAGTAAATTTGAAAATGTGAAATCAACCAACATTTTGAAATAGTAGCTATTAAAAACTTGATAATTTGAAGTAGCCCAGGTTTAGAATGTCTTCTGGCAATTTGCCTTCAGCCTTTACAATAGAAATCGAAAAATTCATTTTATCTTTTGGCGTGAGAATATCTTTTATTTCAAAGATATCATCTACATCTACTCCGAACTTATCATCAATGTGTGAAGTTGCAAGTTTTCCGAAGCCTGTATGTTTGTAGAAGGTGGTTTGTTTGGATGCAGCTATAGCTTCGCTTTTATCTTTTGAAACAGTCAGTATTTTATAATGAAACTCTTCAAATTCATTTTCTTTATACCCTCCTAGATTTAAAAAAAACAATTTATTTTCTTGAAGTTCGTTGGTTGTTCTTTCAGTTACTTTAATTTCATAACCATCTACATTATTTACAACTCTAAAGGCATCAATATGGATGTTGCCAGATGATTTCCAGAAGGCTCTTATATCCGGTATTAAATCTTTTAAAGACTTAGCAATACCAAAGTAAATATCATGTTGCTCAGTGTTTCGTCCTGCAGGCCTGCAACCTAACAGCAACATGAATAATTTATACTCTTCCATAGTTATCTACTGAAGCTTTTACTTACAATTAAATCTTTGCTTCCTGCGGTGTAGGTGTAAAAACCCTCTCCAGATTTTGCACCAAGTTTGCCTGCCATTACCATATTTCCGAGCAGGGGAGAAGGAGCGTATTTTGGATTGCCAAAACCATCGTGTAAAACATTCAAAATAGAAAGGCAAGTATCAAGTCCTATAAAATCCGCTAGTTGTAAAGGACCCATTGGATGAGCCATTCCGAGCTTCATTACGGTGTCTATTTCTTCAACACCCGCAACTCCTTCAAACAGGGTTGTGATGGCTTCGTTTATCATCGGCATTAAAATTCTGTTCGCAACAAAGCCCGGATAATCGTTCACGACGCAAGGAGTTTTTCCAAGAACTTTACTCAGTTTTACAATCGCATCTGTTACTTCATCAGACGTTGCATAGCCGTTTATTATTTCTACCAATCTCATTACCGGTACGGGATTCATAAAATGCATCCCAATCACGGATTCAGGTCTTTTGGTAACTGCGGCAATTCTTGTTATGGAGATAGAAGACGTGTTGCTTGCTAAAATACAATTAGCAGGAGCTGACTCATCTATGGCTTTAAAGATTTTTAATTTAAGATCGATATTTTCAGTTGCAGCTTCCACAACGAGTTCTGCACTTTTTACACCAATTGCCAAGTCTGTTTGTGTAGTTATATTATCAAGTGCGGTTCTTTTATCTTCCTCAGTAAGTGCGCCTTTCGCTATTTGTCTGTCAAAATTTTTACCGATGGTTGCATGGGCTTTTTGTAATTGTGCTTCCTGTACATCTATCAAGGTCACCTTAAAACCCTTTTGTGCAAATACATGCGCAATGCCATTTCCCATTTGTCCGGCGCCTATGACTGAAACGTTTTTAATATTCATAAAAGTTAAAAATTTAAAGTTGTTCTTATTTGCTCACAGATTTGAAAGATTTTTTCTTCGGCATAATTAATGATGAAAAAAGAGATACAGATGAAATGTGGTTCCCTTTTTCTTTTCCCCAAAAAGAAAAAAAACAACAAATTATCATTGCCACCGAAGCTGCACAAAGCTGTGTTTTAGTCTGGTCAAAAAAGCGAAGCTTTTTTGACCAGAAAATCCTAGATTATTTGAATGCATTTAAACCGGTGATATCCATGCCCGTTATCAATAAATGAATGTCGTGCGTGCCTTCATAAGTAATTACACTTTCTAAATTCATCATGTGGCGCATAATCGGATATTCTCCTGTAATGCCCATGCCACCAAGTATCTGGCGTGCATCTCTACAAATATTTGTCGCCACTTCGCAGGCATTTCTTTTTGCCATGCTTACCTGCGCCGGCGTTACTTTGCCTTCGTTCATTAAAGTACCTAGGCGCCAGTTTAGTAACTGTGCTTTTGTAATTTCAGTAACCATTTCTGCCAATTTTTTTTGCTGTAATTGAAAGCCTGCAATCGGTCTGCCGAACTGTACTCTTTCCTTGCTGTACTCCAACGCAATATGATAGCAATCCATGGCTGCACCAATAGCGCCCCAAGCAATACCGAATCTTGCTTTGGTTAGGCAACCTAAAGGACCTTTTAAACCTTTTATGTTTGGTAAAATATTTTCTTTTGGAACAATAACATTATCAAAAACCAACTCTCCTGTTGCGCTTGCACGAAGGCTCCATTTGCCATGTGTGGTTGGTGTGCTAAAACCTTTCATTTGTCGCTCCACAATAATTCCTCTAATATCGCCGGAATCGTCTTTTGCCCATACTACAGCAATTTCGGCAAAGGGTGCGTTGCTGATCCACATTTTTGCACCGTTCAACGTTACTGTATCGTCTCCATTATCTTTAAAATTGGTGAGCATTCCTGCAGGGTCACTACCATGATTGGGTTCTGTTAAGCCAAAGCAACCGAGCCATTCACCACTTGCAAGTTTGGATAAATATTTATTTCGCTGTGCCTCATTGCCATATTGATAAATAGGAAACATTACTAAGCTACCTTGTACGCTTGCAGTTGACCGAACGCCGCTGTCTCCACGCTCCAACTCCTGCATCATGAGGCCGTATGAAATATAGTCAAGACCACCGCCTCCATATTGCTCAGGCACTGTAGGGCCAAAGCAGCCAAGCTCACCTAATTGCTTAATTATCTGCGTTGGAAATTCTGCCCGTTGCGCATAATCTTCAATGATAGGAGAGATGTCTTTTTTTACATAATTGCGAACACTTTCTCTAATGAGCTTGTGCTCTTCTGTTAGCAAATCGTCTACATTAAAATAATCGGGAGATTGAAAATTGTCTGTTTTAGCAGCCATGTTATGAACTTTGAATTTGTGTTACGCCGCCTCAATAAAGGACTTTAGCGCTGCAAATATACTGTGTAAAAGCTGTATGTTTATAACGTAATTGGGTAAAAATAACGGATGTTTTTCTTTACAATTCTGTCTCTTTTGTACTTAATAAAACTTCGGTATCACTGGAATGAGAATGTAAACAGGGTATGAAGGAGTGATTTTATAGATAAAAGATAGTTACACAATTTTTAATACATCTGCCATTGTAAAAATCCCCTTTTTACCCATAAGAAATTCCGCTGCAATAAGTGCTCCTGAGGCAAATCCTTTTCTGCTATAAGCAGTGTGAATGATTTCAATATCATCAATAACTGAGCTGTACTTTACATGGTGTGTACCGGGTGCCGGATCAATTCTTTTACTGGTAATATTTATTTCAGTTTCGGTCGGAGTTGCATTTAGCGTCCAGTTTTGTTTAGAATTATTCTGGGAAATGATCTGTTGCGCAAGACTGATGGCTGTGCCACTTGGGGCATCTTTCTTTTGGGTGTGATGAATCTCTTCAATAGCAACATTATATTCTTTGTGCGGCCGCATTAGTTGAGCCAGTTTTCTATTTATTTCAAAGAATATATTTACACCGATACTGAAATTACTTGAGTATAAAAGTGTTCCATTTTTATCATTACAATAAGTGGTTATCTCATTTTCTTTTGCTACCCAACCGGTAGAACCGCACACAACAGGAACACCTGCGTCTATGCAAGCTTTCATATTTGTAACAGCACTCTCGGGGTTTGTAAATTCAATTGCCACATCACATGCCTGGAGTTTAGTTTTTTCTAAATCAGCGAGGTTTTCATCGTTTATTTTAAAAACGATTTCATGTCCTTTTTGCAAAGCAATTTCTTCAATAGCCTTGCCCATTTTACCATAGCCTATCAATACAATTTTCATGGGGCTAAGATAATAATGTTGGAGGAGTTTAAGAGTTGGTGGAGGAAAATCTATCTATGTTTTCCAATATTTAATACAAGGCTAAAGCCATTTGTATTTGCGAGCGGACTATACCCGCCTTTAAATTGTAGACTCAATTCGTCGTTCACATCAAATGTTTTCAAGTTCGCATCTACTGCCGCATCAGCAACATTTAACCCCCAGAAAACGATGAAGAATAGAACGGAGTAATCTACATTTTGTCTTACACCATTTTTAAAAGCCCTTATTCTGTCAGGCTGCATACGAACGCTGTAATACGGTTCTATTATTTGATTGTCATTGGAAGGATCGCCATCGGTAGCTAAAATAAAAGCTTGTTTGGCTTCTCTATATTGCTTTAAATTTCTTGTAAATAAATAGGCAGGGATTCCAATGCCCGCATACACTAAAGGGATTTTCCAGTATTTTTTATTTGTGTATTGTCCCCAGCCAGGCAAAATTGCCGAGCGACGAATAGCAATCCCAGGGTTGTATTTTTTTGTTGAAGTGTCAGCAATTGTTTTTATATTTTTTGAAAACTTTATTTTTCCAGAAGTATCTACAACAAGCTTTTCCTGTGCACAAACGATAAAATGTTGCGTCACTAAAATAAGAAAAAATATAAAGATTTTGTGTGCTCGCATTAACTAACGTTGATATTCAACTTTTCTAGCAGCCCATTCAATTCTTCCAAGGAATAGTAATCAAAAGTGATGCTGCCATTTCCTTTTTTGCTATGGATTAATTTTACTTTGGTACTGAAGGATGAGGCTAAATTATCTTCTATTTTTTTAAATGCAGGTGGGAGTTCTGTTTTTACAGAAGCTTTAACAGCATTATCCCCGGTGTACATTCTTCTAACAAGATCTTCTGTTTGCCTTACAGATAATTCTTTGCTTTTTATTTCAGAAAAAATGAACAACTGTTTATCTATCATATCTACATTTATGAGGGCTCTAGCATGGCCCATGCTTATCACGCCATTTCTCACTGCAACTTGTATATCCGGTGGAAGTTTAAGCAAACGAATATAATTTGTAACTGTACTTCTTTCTTTGCCCATCCTTTCTGCTACTTTCTCTTGGGTGTAATCCAAATCTTCCATCAATCGTTTGTAGGATAATGCAACTTCAATTGCATTTAAATTTTCTCTTTGTAAATTTTCGAGTAAGGCAAGTTCAAGCAACTGATCAGCATTTGCTTCCCTTACATAAACAGGCACATCTTTTAGGCCCGCAATTTTTGAAGCTCTAAAACGTCGCTCTCCTGCAATCAATCTGTATTTTCCACCACCGATACTGGAAACAGTAAGCGGTTGAATAATATTGTGCATTTTAATGGATGCTGCCAATTCACTTAAGGCAGTTACATCAAAATCTTTGCGGGGTTGGTGAGGATTTACTTCTATCTGATCTAGCGGAACCCGTTGTACGCCCACCGTTTTCTCAGCAACATTTGTTTTTAATGAACCCGCTGTATTTTTTAAATCGGTATCTATATTTTGTAGAAGGCTCCTTATTCCTTTGCCTAATGCATCATTTTTTTTTGATAAACTCATGGGAAAAATTTGAAAATTTGAAAATTTACAAATGTGCTAAGTATTACTAGTAGTTATCGATTAGCTATTTGTATTTTTCTTTTATAAACTTGTAATCTTTTTGCTAAAATAGTATTGTAATCATGTGAAGAAGTTTTCACATTTCCCATCGTCATCTTTGCTAATTAAGTTGCCTTTCTTCCTTCCCAATCTTCGTCATATTATTTTTTTGCAGAATTTCCTTTGCCAGGTTTAAATAATTTACTGCTCCTTTGCTATCAGCGTCGTATAAAATAGCGGGCTTTCCAAAACTTGGCGCCTCGCTTAATTTTGTATTTCTGTGAATGATACTGCTGAAAACCATATCTTCAAAATGGCGACGTACCTCACTTACAACCTGGTTGCATAAACGCAATCTACCGTCATACATCGTCATCAAAATTCCTTCAATTTGTAAATCAGTATTTAGTCTGTTCTGTACAATCTTTACGGTATTTAATAATTTGCCTAACCCTTCTAATGCAAAAAATTCCGTTTGCACCGGCACTACAACACTGTCTGCAGCCACCAAAGCATTTACAGTAATTAATCCTAAAGATGGTGAACAATCAATTACAATAAAATCATAATCATCTCTTACAGATTCCAAGGTCTTTTTTAAAATGCCTTCTCTGTTTGGGTAATTGATCATTTCTATTTCGGCCCCAACTAAATCAATATGAGATGGAATTAAATCGAGGTAAAACATTTCTGTTTTTAGAATAACTTCACTCGCTGTGGCTTCGTTTACCATACAATCGTATAAGCTCTTAGTAACATTTTGCAAATCAAAACCTACACCTGTTGTGCTGTTAGCTTGAGGATCTGCATCTACAAGTAATGTTTTAAATTCTAAAATTGCAAAACTTGCTGCTAAATTAATTGCTGTAGTTGTTTTACCTACTCCACCTTTTTGGTTTGCTATTCCTATAATTCTTGCCATTGCGTAATGCGCTATTTATTTGTGAGTTTTGCAAAAATTCCAATAAAGTTGAACTTATCAGGATATTTTTGCAAACTTCGACAATTTTATGCAAAAAGCAGATTCAATTGTTCAACGTTTACTTTCATTTAAAAAAGAGTTGATGTGTGTAATCTGAAAAAAATAATTTTTTAAATAACGATCATGATTACCATCATTGCAGGTACGAATAGAAAGGACAGTAATACAAAAAAAGTAACAGAGGCATATCAGCAATTATTATTACATAAAAATATTGACAGTAAAATATTAAAGCTTGAAGATGTTGAAGTGCAGCAAAGGAATGTAGCCTTTGTTACTATGGAAAAAGATTTTCTGCTTGCAGCCGAAAAAATAATCATTGTTATGCCAGAGTATAATGGATCTTTTCCGGGGATATTAAAGTTGATGATTGATAATACAGATGTAAAAAATGTGTGGCCGGGTAAAAAAATATTGCTGGCAGGCGTAAGCACCGGTAGGGCAGGAAACCTTAGAGGAATGGAACATTTAACCGGAGTATTATTGTATTTAAAAGCCAATGTGCACCACAACAGATTACCTATAAGTATCGTACATACACTTTTAAACAAAGATGGGATTGTTAGTGATGAAGTTACTATTGCTTCTATAAATACTCAGTTAGATGAGTTTTTATTATTTTAAAATAAATATGATTTATGCGTTCACCAATCGGAGTTCTGGTTTTTATATTAATGATGGTTCTACTTGATACCTATTTTTTTCAGGCAGTAAAAAATGTTGCTCAAAATTTTTCTCCAAAGACTAGAACGATTATTTATTCCGTATACTGGTCCATTACAATTATTGCTGTTATCGGTTTTTTACTTTTCGTATACACAGAGCAAAATGTATTTGGCAAAAAAATCAGGACATATCTTTTTGCCATGATCATTGGATTGTTTTTGGCAAAAATTTCCGCTGTTGTATTTTTTTTAGTAGATGATTTGCGGAGAGGAATACAGTGGCTTGCAGGTAGATTATTTTTTAATAACACGGATATGGATGGTATGAGTGGGGATGGAATAAGCCGTTCTGCTTTTTTAAGTTGGTTGGGTATTGCAGTAGGCACTACACTTTTTGGAAGTCTGTTGTATGGTTTTACAAACCAATATAAATACCAAATCAAAAGAGTAAAACTTGCGTTTGATAATTTGCCTACATCTTTTAAAGGGTTAAAAATTGTTCATATCAGCGATATACATAGTGGCAGTTTTATGGATAAAAAAGCGGTAGCGCATGGGGTTGACATGATCATGAAAGAAAATGCAGACCTCATATTATTTACTGGTGATCTGGTAAACGATAAGGCTACAGAAATGGAGAATTATGTGGATGTTTTCAGTCAGTTGAAAGCGCCGATGGGTGTTTTTTCAACATTGGGAAACCATGACTATGGAGATTATGTGCAATGGCCGATAGACGGTATTTCAAAAGAACAAAATCTAATTAATCTTCAAAAAGT
>JANXTN010000249.1 GCA_025352435.1 Ferruginibacter sp.
CTTCTTGTTCTAACAAGCCATAAATAGACGACTGGTTATCATTTGTTGCGTAACAAAGGGTATCACGTGTGTCCGCAAATCTTTCGGCAATCGTATTTTCAGTAAGTTGATATTTTACCACCATAACCATTTTTAAAAAGTCTGCAATCGCCTGTGTATCGCTCGCAAGCATGGTTGTTTGGTTTATCACACCAATGCGTTGCAAATCTTGTTCTGGATTAAATCCCTCTGAGAAACGACCTTCAAATTCTTTATAAAATTGGTCTGTGCTTTTTTCACCGGTTATGTATTTACTAAGCTCAATTGCTTCTGCCATATCATTTACAATAACCGTGGGCGTTACTTTAGCCGCATGAGAAAATGTAGCTCGGGTTTCTTCGTGGGTAGGTTTGCCATGCACAACAACAGCATAATTCTTTTTCGCTATTTGGTCGCCACGGTTCCATACTTTTTCTACAAATGGGCAAGTAGTGTTGTATTTTTTTGTTGAAATCCCAATGGCGTTTATTCTTTCTTCAATTAATAAGGTAGTTCCAAATGCAGGAATAATCACTACATCATCAGCCGTTAATTCTTCAAATGGAATCAACGTGTTTCCTTTAGTATCCTGTAAAAAAGAAACGCCTCTTTGCTGTAAGTCCGCATTTACTTGCGGGTTGTGAATCATTTCGCTCAAAAGGAAGATACGTTTTCCTGGGTTTTCATCAATTGTTTTAAAAGCAATTTCAATGGCATTTTCTACCCCATAACAAAAACCGAAATGCCGGGCTAAATAAATTTGTACATCACCCAGATTTAAAACGGTTGGAGTAAAATCTTTTTTCATTTTATCCTGCTCCCTTCTTGCATTTTTGATGGCTGTAATGAGTGGACTTCGATATGTAAAAGGAATAGTAAATTGCTTCATAAAAGATATTCATGATAAAGGTACGCTTTAAGATAAAATTAAATTGCATCGGCGCTTTTGTAAATGGATAAATAGAAAGTAAAATTTATGGCAAGATTAT
The DNA here is from genome assembly GCA_025352435.1 of Ferruginibacter sp. Taxonomy (GTDB): domain Bacteria; phylum Bacteroidota; class Bacteroidia; order Chitinophagales; family Chitinophagaceae; genus Ferruginibacter. The sequence continues at coordinate 1,008 of JANXTN010000249.1, forward strand.
TTACTCAACCATCGTTTTTGAGCAATAGCAATTTGTATGAAGTAAATGTGCGCCAGTACACGCCTGAAGGTACGTTTAAAGCTTTCGAGCAACATTTGCCCAGGCTAAAAGATATGGGTGTAGAGATTTTATGGATGATGCCCATTCATCCCATTGGAGAGTTAAATAGAAAAGGGACTTTGGGTAGTTACTATTCCATTCAAAATCACAAGGGAATTAATTCTGAATTTGGTACAGAAGAAGACTTTGCAGATTTGATTTCAAAAGTGCACTCTCTTAATATGAAAATAATTATTGACTGGGTAGCTAATCACGCTTCGTGGGACAATATTTGGACAAAAACGAACTCAGAATATTTTTTAAAAGATAGTACAGGGAATTATGTGGCGCCTTGGGAAGATGTGATTCAAATTGATCATAATTGCGAAACGCAGCAAATGGCTATGATCGAGGCCATGCAATATTGGATAACCGAATTTAATATTGATGGGTTTCGAGCTGACCTTGCTCACCTCACGCCACTTGCATTTTGGGTGAAAGCACGATTACAATTATCTGCTTCCAAAGAAAATTTAATCTGGCTCGCAGAGACCGAAGAGGCAAACTATCATGAAGCATTTGATATTTCATATACATGGAGATGGATGCATACTACAGAGCAATTTGCAAAAGATGCAGGTAGTTTGGCAGATTGTTTTAAAGTTTTATCTGAGTATCGAAATGATTTTGAACAAAAAGATTTGCGTTTATTTTTTACCAGCAATCATGATGAAAATTCATGGAACGGAACAGAGTATGATAAGTATGGCATATTTGCAGAAGCATTGGCTGTATTTTCTATTTTATATACCTCTGTGCCTTTAATTTATAGTGGACAGGAGTTGCCTAATGTAAAAATGATCGAGTTTTTTGAAAAAGATACGATTGAATGGACTAACGATTTTAAACTTCACAACTTTTATAAAACCTTGCTTTCACTAAGGAAAGAAAATAATGTTTTTCAAAATCTACATGCTGAAAATTTATATATTAATGAAGCATTGATTTCCCAAAATATTTTTTCTATGGTTTTAAAGTCTCAAGACGCTGCGGTTTGGTGCCTAATTAATTTTAATAAAATTGCTGTAATGCGGCCTATAACATTAAATGTACCTTTTGGGCTGTACAGAAATATTTTTACAAAAGAGGAAACAGTGTTAACCCATGACTATACTTTCGAAACTGATCCTGGGGGCTTTTGTATTTTAGAAAAAATTTAGCTCTATCTACATAAAAAAAGCCCCGAAATTCTCGGAGCTTTTTCGTTTTTGAGCAGCTTAATTATTCATCACCTAACGAAAATGGGTATTCATATAATCCATCATAACCAGGATAAAAGCCACTTACTGTAATATCTTTTTCCATTCCAACAACTGATTTTAGTTCTTCGACAGAACTCACGGTTTTATTATTCACTTTTAAAATTATAAAGCCATCTTTCATTCTGCTTTGTTTTTCAATGGCACCTTCAGCTTTAATTTTTTTTACAATAACGCCGCCTGTTACGCCATATTCTTTTGCTTTTTTAGGATCAAGTGTTGCGAGTTCTGCTCCTAATTTATCTGTAGCAATTTCATTTTTCACTACCTCATAATTACCGGCTTTGTTCTTCAACGTAACATTTGTTGTTACTTCCTTGTTATCTCTTAGGTAAGTTATTGTAATTTTATCTCCCGGCTTGTAGCGGCTCACTTGTTCCTGCATTTCGGCCCCGCTGCTAACTATGCTACCATTTATTTTTGTAATTATATCGCCTTTGCGAATACCGGCTGCGTAACCACCACCATCTTTAGGTACTTCCGTTACATAGATGCCGTTTGCATCTATAGGAATTCCCTGCTGCTTTTTAATTTCTTCACTTAAATCGCTTGGCGAAGTGTAAGCGATGCCGATGTATGCACGTTGTACTGTTCCAAATTTTATAATGTCATCCACCACTTTTTTTACAATATTAACGGGTATTGCATAAGAGTAACCGGAATAATAACCTGTAGGCGAAGCAATGGCCGAATTGATACCTACAATTTTACCGTCTGTATTCACCAATGCACCTCCACTGTTACCCATATTTACCGCAGCATCTGTTTGTATAAAAGACTCAACACCGGCCGCTCCGGCTTTATCTCTGTTTAAACCCAAGCTTCTTGCTTTTGCACTTACAATACCTGCTGTAACAGTAGCTTCAAGGTTTAATGGATAACCGATTGCCAGTACCCATTGCCCAACTTTTACATCATCTGAATTGCCATAAATTAAGTAAGGTAATCCTGCAGCTTCCACTTTAATTACCGCCAAATCATAAGCAGGATCTGTCCCAATGACTTTTGCTTTGTAAGTTTTTTTATTACTGAGTGTAACTGTTATTTCATCTGCTGACGCAACCACGTGGTTATTTGTAACAATATATCCGTCCTCACTTATTAAAACACCTGAACCCGATGCACGCTGTTCCGGAATCACATTATTTCTCCTGCCAAAGAATTGTTCCATCATATCATCATCACCAAACAAATCACTAAAAGGATTCTGCTGACGCTGTGTTTTCGGAAGGCTGTTGGAAACCTGCTTAGCATTTGTTCTGGTTTTAATATGTACTACAGCAGGAGTAGCTGCCTGCGCAGGTACAGTAAAATCAACTGCTCCCGGAGGTACACTTGTTCCGTCAAACAAACCCGTTTGTTTTGCATAATTTAAGGGAACCACTCCTGCGGTTTGACCGCCAAAGCTATTTGAATTTTTTATGTATTTGCTGTAACCCCACACTATTACCAAGGTGGTTATTGCACTAAAGAAAACTGTAAATGCGAGTTGTTTAAATTTCATTTTTTTTACTTTTTAAATTGTCAATACTTTCTTATTCCAAAAAATATGCCTTAGCAAAACAAAGTAACGAAACACTGCCAAAGTGCTATTTACCCCTTAGCCTATTTAACAATTAATTAGTAGCACTTTCGTACTTTAAATTAATAACAAAAATTGCATGGTATCTGCCCCATCTGCATAAGTAAACAAATCTGGATTTTGAGCTTGGCCAAAAGGTACAAAATCTTTACCAACGAGGCACTGTGCGTCAAGTTGATTTTGTAAAAATAATTTCAGCTCATCTATATTATTATAGTACTCATAATATAGCTGACTTATTGGCGAAAACATGGTTTTATTTTCTGTAAGAATGGTGGCTTCATTCGTCATGTAATAAACATTGTTCAGCAAAATAATGGAAAGATTGTAGTCGTAATTGTTTCTGTATTTATGGTGATCTCCAAAATACTTATAGGCAGAAAAAGACTGTAATAATTTTTCAAAATTATATCCTTCCGGTACGTACAACTTAGTTACATTTCTGCATCCTAATCCAAAATACAAGTGAATGTCATTTGATAATAATTGTAGTTCTTCATCAGTTTCATTGCCCGTTAAAACTGCTACAGATGTTTTGTTTTTTCTGATAATGTTTGGGTATTTACCAAAGTATTCTGTAAAAGATTTTGCTGCACTGTTTCCACCGGTAGCAATGTAAGCGTCACAACCTTTTAGCATGTCTGCAAATGAAATATAATTTTGAATTTCATTTTCTAAATTGTATAAATATTTTACAAGATGTTTTAGAAGCACATCATCTTTTGATGACAATTTTACAGTTTGGTAATGCCCACTTATAAACACTGCGAGCATATCGTGAAAGCCAACCATGGGAATATTTCCCGCCATTACAATTCCTACATTTTTAGGAGAGATGTTGTCATCAACATGATAATGCGCTACCCATTTTTGCAACGCTTCTTGCGTAAGGAAATTTTTTGCTATTGAGGTAGCTGATTGCTGAGAAAATTCATTTGTGAACCATCCATTTTTATAGAATGCATGTTGTTTTGCCTGTTGCCAATCTTCCGTATCTGCAAGTAAATATTCACCCGCTTTTACCATTATATTAATTCTTTCTTGTACGTTCATAAGGTTCTTATTAAATTGCAACAAATTTACAACGATGGCAATCAAAATAACAGATGAATGTATTAATTGCGGGGCATGTGAACCCGAGTGTCCAAACAATGCTATCTACGAAGGTGGTGTTGAATGGGCCATTGCTGACGGTACGACTATAAAAGGTTCTTTTAATTTAATGGATGGTACGCAAATAAATGCTGACCAGCGCAATGCTCCGGTGGCAATAGATACATATTATATAGTACCAAATAAATGTACAGAATGCCAGGGTTTCCACGAAGAACCGCAGTGTGCTGCTGTTTGTCCAGTTGACTGTTGTGTGCCGGATGAAAATTACAGAGAAACGGTAGATCAACTGATGGACAAAAAAAATCACCTCCACATTTAATTTTTTTCTTTTACCGGCGAAAGTATTTATGTGCTTTCGCTTTTTAGTATCTGTACTTTTTAGAATTTTACTACCTTGCTCATATGGTCAAATATGTAACAGTTCTTATAATTATTACAAATGTTTTGATAAACAGTTCATGTGAGTTCTCAAAAAAGAATTCAGGAGATGTAGCATTCAGTAAAAATGAATCATTATTAAAAGCTGATAATGATTTCTCTTTATTAAGTGCTGAAAAAGGTTTACGGAAAGCATACTTGGAAAATATTGATAGTAACGGTGTTTTACTTCGACCAAACCAAATGCCTATTGCAGGCGCAGATGCCGTAGATTTTATAATTGGATTGAAAGATACCGGTTATAGTATGCTTTGGAAGCCTTTAAATGCAGTTGTAGCTGCTTCCGGTGATATGGGATATACTTACGGAGTATATAAAATTAAATCTTCTGTAATTGATACTACACTTTATGGAACGTACGTGAGCATTTGGAAAAAGCAGGCCGATGGCAAATGGAAATTTGTTTTGCAAAGTAATAATGAAGGACTGGGCAAAGAAGAATAGAAGCACACAAAAAATAATTTCATAATAAACCAAGCAGCAATTTTACATGAAAAATATTGCATTAGTGACAGGAGGTTATTCAGGCGAAGCAGTAATTTCTTATAAAACTGCAGCCACAATACAAAACAATCTGGATGCAACTAAATGGAATAGTTATTTAATAGACATTCACCCGGATGGATGGTTTTTTATAACTCAGTTGGGTGAAAAAATTATTGTTGATAAGAATGATTTTTCAATAACCGTAGGGGATGAGCACATAAAATTTGATGCCGTTCTAATAGGCTTGCATGGAACCCCTGGCGAAGATGGAAAACTACAGGGCTATCTTGATTGCCTCAAGATCCCTTATACTTCTTGCGATGCTGCGACTTCAGCTCTTACATTCAATAAACGATATACCGTTGCTGTTGCCGCATTTGCAGGGATTCATGTTGCAAAATCTATGCATTTGTTTAAAAATGAAACAAATTCCGTAGAAGATATTTTAGCACAACTTACACTTCCTGTTTTTGTAAAACCTAACAACGGTGGCAGTAGTATTGGAATGAGTAAAGTGAGCAACGCTGACGAGTTACCATCTGCCCTGCAAAAAGCATTTAAAGAAGATGAACAGATTTTGGTAGAAGAATTTATAAAAGGGAGAGAGTTTACAATAGGTGTTTTTAAAACAAAAGGAAAAATTGTTTCCTTGCCCATGACAGAAGTTGTTTCTAAAAATGACTTCTTTGATTTTGAAGCAAAGTATGAAGGCAAAAGTGAAGAGGTTACTCCGGCAAACGCAACTGAAAAAATAACGCTACAAGTTAAACAGACAGCTGAGAAAATTTATAAGATTTTTAATTGTAAAGGAATTGTGCGTATAGATTTTATTTATGATGAAGTAAATGAAGTACCCTATATGCTTGAAATAAATACTGTGCCTGGCCAAAGTGCAGCAAGTATAGTACCACAGCAGGTAAAAGCAATGAACGGTACTTTAAAGGAATTTTATAGTTTATTGTTACAAGAATGTTTATTGTGATGTTATATTGCATTTACTTGCAACCTAAAACAACGACTAGTGTTTAAATTTATTACGGACCGGCCTTTTTGGGTAAACCTGTTGGCTGTTATTTTAATTGCTGTCTTTTTAATATGGAGCTTTCTTCAATTATTAGGAATAATAACCAAACATGGCAGTTACTTAACTGTACCCTCTGTTACTGCGAGAACAACGGCGGATGCAGTAAAAATTTTAGAAAAAAACGGTTTCGAAGTTGTAATACAGGATTCTGTTTATACAGACACTGCAAAAATGGGAATTGTATTAAAACAATTTCCCGAACCAAATAGTACGGTGAAAGTGAATAGGGTAGTGCTACTTACCATTAACAGAAGCACTTTACCCATGATTGATATGCCTTCGTTACAGGGAAAATCGCTCGGTTATGCGCTGGAAATTTTACGAAGAAGTCATTTAATGGTTGGTGATACATCGTATAAACCTGATTTTATGATGGGCTCGGTTTTAGAACAACGTTATAATGGAAACGTTATCAGTTCAGGAGCGAAAATTCCTTGGGGCAGTAAGGTTGATATGGTAATTGGGGGTGGCCTTTCAAACGATCAGGTACCGGTGCCTTCTTTGTTGGGCTTGACTTATGGCGAAGCAAAGATGGTATTGGAACAAAATGGAATTATGCTTGCTTCGACTGTTGTAGATCCCGATATAACAGATACGACCAATGCTTTTGTATACAAACAAAACCCGCCTAAATTAACTGAAGATAAACGCCCAGTTTATATAAGATCCGGACAGGTTATGGATGTATGGGTTTCTAAAGAAATGAGATATTTAACTGATTCAACAAGTAATAATCAAGCACCATGACAAATATTTCTGTAACAAAATTAAAAGAAAGAATAGCTGCAAACGAACCTATACATTTATTGGATGTAAGAGAGCCTGATGAGAGATTGGAATTCAATATAGGCGGTATTTTTATTCCACTTGGGCAGGTAATGGCTATGCAAACAGATGAGATAGAAAACTTAAAGAACCAAGAGATTATATGCTATTGCCGAAGTGGTAAACGTAGTATGCAAGCGGCAATGATGTTAGAAACATGTGGATTTACAAATGTTGTAAACCTTGATGGAGGGATGTTGAACTGGCAAAATTCTTAATCAATAACAGAATTTAAAAAAGGCAACTGTTGTAAAAATGGTTGCCTTTTTCATAGGACTTATTTCTTTTTAGATAGATTGGGAATAATATTGATTCCAAAAACAAAATTGGCCGGGGCCATGGGAAAATAAAAGTTCTCTGTGGTTAATTTTCCTCCTGCAACATAACTAAAAGTATAGCCATTTGGTTCATATTTTCTCGAGAAAATATTTATTGCCTGTGCAAAAAAGTTTACTTCGCTAAAATTTGTTCCTTTTAAAGTGTAGGAAAGCTTTACATCCTGTGTATAATAATCTTTTAACCTACGATTTTTGTTAGATGTATTGTCAAGGAATTGTTCACCAACATATTTGCCTGTTAGGATTAATAGAACGTTTGTCGTTGGGTTTATATTTAAAGAAAAGGAACTGATGATATTTGGTGAAAAAGAAATATCCGCTTCTTTGTAAAATTTAAATCCCTGCCCACCATTGTCATAGTCATCAAAATATTCTGTAAAGCTTTTAACTTTATTTTTACTGAAAGTTACATTTCCATTTAAAGAAAAAATCTTGTTTAAAACAGCACTGCCAAACAGCTCCACTCCCGCACGATAACTTGTAGGAATATTTGTTCTGGTGTAAGCACCTACGTCATTTATTTTTCCAGTAAGCACTAGTTGGTCTTTGTAAAACATGTAATATAAGTTAGCACCTAGCTTTACATTAGCCTTGTTACTTTCTATACCTGCTTCTATATCATTTAATTTTTCAGGTTTGGGCAAAGCATTTAAAGCTGCTTCAAAATCATCTCTGTTAGGCTCTTTCACTGCTCTTCCATAAGATGCATATGCTTTGTAGATGTTTTTTGTGTAGGTAATACCCGCTTTTGGGTTAAAGAAAAAATAATTTGTTTTAATTTTTAAATCTGGGTTATATCTGAACCCATTAATTGTGTAATTAATATTCCTCACCTGCAAATCTGCAAAAGTTTGAAAATTTTTATTGATGTTTTGAGTCCATTTGGCATAATTGGAAAAATCATATTTATGTGCAGGATTGTTATACCATCTGTAATTCACTGGTACAGCAGCTTGTTCTTTAGCCCATATAATTTCTCCAAAGTGTTGCCCCTCATATCTATTGTACCCGCCACCTACAATAACCTGGGTGTTTTTGTTATCGTATTGCATTGAAAAAATAGAACCATAAAAATTGTTATCAAGCCAGAGGCGCCTAATTAGATCTGTAGATTTGATTGTGCCCATATTTGGTAACCCGTAATCCCCTAAATTGGCATCAGTTTTATACTGTTCGTAATACCCCTTCCCCTTTGTAAAAAAAACCGCAATATTTGCTTTCATATATGTATTTATCTGATGGTTGTAAAACATCTGATAATGGGTCTGTCTGTAATCATCCACTTCATTTTTGTAAGGGATACCCGGCTTCTCAGTTCCTGCACTATTGTATCTTCTATTTGTATCCAATGCAGTTTCATTTACACCAAAATAAGCCTGGTAAGTTCTTTCCTTTCCAGTAAAAACATTTAGACGCAAAGAGCTTTTATCTGTTAAATAAGCGGTGCTAAGATAGTAAGATTGTAACCTTGCGCTTGCTCTTTCAATGTAGCCTTGGGAACGGATATTGCTCATTCTCGCATCTACGGTAAAGTGTTTGTGAAAAACACCGCTGTTGAAAACCAATGTATTTTTAAAACTTTCGTAAGAGCCTGCTGTGCTGCTCAGTTCCAAATGCTTTTCTTTGTTAAGTTCATTTGTACTCACATTTATGCTGCCCCCAAATGAGCCTGCACCATTGGCCGATGTACCAACGCCTCTCTGTACCTGCACGCTCCCTGCAGATGAAGCAATATCCGGTATATCTACAAAGTAAGTTCCCAAACTTTCAGCATCGTTGTATGGAATACCGTTGAGTGTAACATTTATACGAGTTGCATCCGTACCACGTATACGAATGCCCGTATAACCAATGCCAGTGCCAGCATCAGAATTTACTACAACCGAAGGCGTGCTGTTTAAAATAAACGGAAGGTCCTGTCCAATGTTTATTTTTTTAATTTCAGCTTTGCTGAGGTTGGTTTTGGCGAATGGATTTTTCTCCTGTGCTTTCACCGCTGTTATTTCTACCGGTTGCAAAAAAGAAGTATCGTTAAAAGTTTTTTGTTTTTGTGCGCACAAATTAAAAATGCACAGCATGCTTGAGCTGAATAGTAAAAATTTCATAAAATAGGTTTGTGCTGAACATCCAGGGCAGAGGGTTGCCGGCTGTATATAAATTTCTTACTCCCTTCGCAGGCATTATCCTGAGCAGGTAAAACGGGTATTATCTCAGCCTCAAAGTTTGTTGAAGCACCCCGGAAATTCAGTCGGTAAATATAAGATCGAGAAACAAAAGTAAAGAAGAAAAAAATAAAAAAGCATTTTTGTAACAAAATCCTTTGTAAAACGTAAATAAAATAGTCAACATTAAAAAATGAAATGAAAATGATACCCCTAAGATATTTTGCAACCTTGTTTGTTCTTTTTGTTGTTCTTAACGGATATGCTCAAAAACAATTCGTTGTAGATCCAAATGCTGTAGCGAGAGAAATATCGGGCAGTTTTACAAGTGTAAAAGTATCATCCGGCATTCATGTTTTTTTAAGCCAGGCAGAAAATGAAGTATTAGCCGTGAGCGCATCAGAAGATAAATTCCGAGAATTTATAAAAACGGAAATAACGGACGGTGTGCTTCATATTTTCTACCAAGGGGAGAAAATACGGTATGGCCGTAATTTTAAAATGACTGTATATATTGGTTACAAAAAGCTTGAACAGTTACAGGCAAGTGGTGCATCCAATGTTCTACTTGCCGGTATTTTGGAACAGGCTTTTCTTAATATTCAATTGAGCGGTGCAAGTGAACTAAAAGGTGAAGTAAAAGTTACTGATCTTAATATGAAACTTAGTGGTGCAAGCGAGGCAAGAATCAGGGGTACGGTAAAAAATATTAACATTGAAAGTAGTGGTGCAAGCGACGTGAAGGCATATGAATTAATTGCAGAAAATTGCAATATAAAAGCTTCTGGAGCCAGCGATGTAAACATTACCGTAACAAACGATATGGCAGCAAATGCAAGTGGGGCCAGTAATGTTTTCTATAAAGGAGCTGCTGAATTGAAACTAAAACAAACAAGTGGAGCTAGCAGTGTTGCAAGAGTTCAATAAAATTACTTCGGGAAAGCCCAAAGTAAAAATGATGTAAAATTTGTATCGTTTCCCGCACCATTCGAAATTAATGTACATTCTGAAATACTTCTCCTGCTGTCCATCATTTTCTTGAAAGATAAGCTTGCTGAATCCGTTTGATTTGCAGCCATCCATAATTTCAAATTAGGTCTTTTCGTTAGCCCTTCAATCCTTTGCAAAATAGAACTGTCGTTTGGAAATTTTGCAAATGCAGGTTCAAATAATCCCGCCATCCCAATCTTTTCATCATTATTCCAGGCAATATCAAAGCAACTTATTGCAGATGCATCAAAACCGCAAATGGCGACAGAATTAAATTTTCTGATGACTGTTTTCTTTTTAATAAATGGATACAATTCATCAATTACAAACTCATTGTATTTTTTGTATTGCTTTGCTTGTTTGTTGTCAGATTCTTCCAATCCATAATCGCTCTGCTGTCCACTCATTGCTACTAATAGCAATGGTTGTATTTGTTTCTTTTTATAAAGACTATCAATAATTTCTTTTGCCCTCTTTTGCTCTAAATATTTGCTGTCATTAAACAACAGCAAATTCATTTCCTCTTTCTTATCAGGTATTGCGGTTGTTATAATTATGAGGTCAATATATTTTTGTAAATGCCTGCTGTATACTTTGTCTTTTTGTTCTTTTATAGTTGATTTGCAGGAAAAAGTACAGAAGGCAATATGCAAACAAAGTAGCAATCGTAGAACTCTCATTTGTTAGTTTTTAGCTTTGTGAATGTATAATTTTTTTTCAGAAATTACATTGCTCTGGTTATTAGATAAAATAAAAAACCTTATTTAAACTTTCATTTTATTAGGATGGTGAAGCCTAACTCCCTATCTTTGTAGGGCGAAGTAGAGCAGCGGTAGCTCGTC
>JANXTN010000252.1 GCA_025352435.1 Ferruginibacter sp.
CTTCTTGTTACACTGTTTATTCCTGCACCGCTAAAGCTTCCTTGGCGTACATCATAAGGAGAAATATTTACCTGTATTTGTTCTATCGCATCAATACTTATTGGCTGTGAATTTGTTTGACCACCAAGTGAACCTGCTAAGCCGAAAGCGTTATTAAAATTTGCACCATCTACAGTAAGATTATTATAAGAACTACTAACGCCTCCGAAACTCTGTCCATTTGAAGAGGGAGTAAGTTTTGTAAAATCTGCAAAACTTCTGCTGATGGTTGGCAACCGTTCAATTTGTGCTCTGTTTATTATTTCCTGACTACCTGTTCGGCTGTTGTTTATTACTTTATCTTGCCTTGTTCCACTAACAACTATTGCCGCTAAATCTTTTGTATAATTTTCAACAGAAAAATCCGCATTGTAAACCTGTCCTAAAGATAAGTACACGTTTTCTTTAACTTGATCCTTTATCCCTACACTAGTGATGGTAATAGTATACGGTCCGCCTACTCTAACATTTGGTAAATTGTAACGGCCATCTGCTCTTGAAGATACCGTGTATTTAGAGCCGGTTGGTTGATGGATAGCTTGGATGGTAGCACCTGCAACAGGAGTCGTTCCATTTTTTATTGTTCCTTGAATTTCAGAAGTTGTCTCCTGTGCAAACACAAAAGATGCGAACCATGAAAGAAAAAAGGTTAAAAGTAATTTTTGCTTCATAACTATTAGTTTGATTTGCCGCAAAGGTGAGGATTAATTTTAACAACTTTACTTTAAGAAAATGTTACGCATTTAAAGTTCACTCAAAAAAAAACCTTCGAATTTTTCGAAGGTTTTTTAAGATTAGGTTCTTTTAAAAAGAATATCTAAAAGTTAACTGTGCATTCCAGCGGCTGCTTGTATTTGCACTGGTCTGAACATCACTAGTATTATAAGGTTTGTTACTCGTCGGTTTAAAAAACTGGAAAGTAGGTATTGTTGTTCCGGCTTGATAACCTCTGAAACTTATAACATTTGTTTGATCATTTGCTAAAAAGAATATTTTACCTGCATCCTTATTTATGAGATTGGTAAGGTTAAAAATGTCTAATGTAACTGCAACTTTATGTGTTTGCTGCCCCACCTTTACCATAAATTCCTGACTTACGTTTGCATCAAGAATATTTGTAAATGGTAATCTTGCACCATTTCTTTCTGCAAACTGTCCTCTACGTTTACGCAAGTATTTATCACTATTTATAAATTCTTCAAACTGATCTTTTTGGTCTGTTATGTTTTGTGCATTTGCGGCAGCGGTCTGAGTACCTGTAAGTTTTGAGGTAAATACCATCTGGTCCATTTCTGCTCTGCTTGCCGGCACATACATTAAATCATTACCACTTACACCGTCATTCACCATTGCACCGGAATAAACATAGCTATAAGGATTGCCTGACTGACCATTATAGCTCAATGTAATAGTTGTAGCAGCATGTTTATTGGCATATGTGAATTTCTTTGAAGCCAATGCATAAATACGGTGACCTAAATCAAAATCCGATGTAGAAAGGACATTGTAATTACGTCCCCTTACAGTTTCTTGAAATTGCCAGTTGCTTACGTTTACTGAACTTGATGCCTCATTGTAAACTGCAGAGTTACCATATATATATGCAGCATTAAACTGGAAACCATTTCTGGTTTCTTTAGCTATTTGCAAAGTCAAATTGTATGCATATCCTTTGGGTCCATCAGTATTTTTTATGAGTATAATATTTGAGTAAGGATTTCTTGCAAGTGCCGTTGTTCCACTTGGTCTGTAAGTAAATCTTGGAGCTGCAGTTGTGGAATAAATATCCCTTGTGTCAGGACCAGAAGACTTTAAATTGATTGCCGATTGTGGAGCAAAGTTTACATTTTGCCAATCTACTTCATATATATTTTTTGTAAACAATAATTCGGTGGTAAATGTCCAACCATTTCCAAAACGTTTGTCAGCGGCAATAGATGTTTTTAAAACTGCAGGTAATTTAAAATTTCTTGAAATTAAATTTACATCACCCTGAGATGCAACTAAATTAGAAGGTAACCCAAAATCTGATTGTGTAAATTGATTATTTACGTCTTTTCTAAATTGAATTGGAGTTCCCAAGGGCTGTTGTAAACCAAACTGTGTACCTGAAGCATTTAGTTGTCCGGTAGTTCTTGCTGTGTCTAAAACGCCAAGCAAACTTCCCGTATTTTGATAAATTCCTCCAGGCCAAACCAATGGAGTACGGCCACCGAATACACCAATTCCTCCTCTTAGCGTAATGTTTTCTTCGTTCATGTTATACTTAAAACCTAAGCGCGGAGAAAATAAGAAGGAAGGTTTAAATTTTTGTCCCGGAGTTGCACCCATTAAATCATACGACCTGCTGATAACTGGCAATGCAGAATCTCTTAAAAACGGATCAACAGGAACTGCCGTTGTAAAAGATGTCTTATCTGCACGAATTCCGACTGTTAGAGTTAGATTGTCTGATACTTTAATATCATCATTGACAAAGAAACCAGCCCTGACAGATTTGAAATTTGCAGCAGAGTTAGTATTTCCATCTCCTCCTTTATTACCAGGATCAACCAATGAATAACCTCTTTGTATTCTTGATGGTCCTCTATCTTCCATGAAAGCCTGTAATGGACCTATGATTGTTGCACCGTTACCTAAAGAAGAGTAAGTCCAGTTAGAAAAATTTCTGTTAATGAAAAGATTGTAAGATTTGTTGAAATCCAAATCCGCGCCAAAAGTAAGCGCATGCTTACCAACATATATTTTTAAGGCATCATAAAAGTTTACAATTCTTTGTTTTAAAACATTAGCACTCGAAGATGCTTCTGACCCAACAGTATAAGAAGGTCCGCCATTAAAAGATGAAATAGTTATTGTTGGGAAAGGATCACCAATAAAACCACGGTCATCATTTACATCCGTAAAAGATACACGAAATTTATTATTTTTTGAATTGCTGAATTTTGTGTTTAATTCCAAATTACCCGAGTTGGTAATCGATGGAAAAAACTGTGCTCCATTTGTAAAAGCAATAGATCCTGTTGCTCCGTTATACGAACTTCTGTTTGCGTTAACACGCTCCGCTTTTGTATACCTATAACTTAACGTAAGTTTATTGGCGGGGTTTAAATTGAAATCCAGACGTGTATTGATGTTAGTACGATCAATATTATCTTCATTGTTTCTAAAATCACCGGGGTCGTAACCATATTTAGTTTTAAGATGAGTTACCAATTTATTGATAGAATCAATTACTCCGTTTTCAGGACCGGTATAAGGTTGTGGACGGTTGTCTTTTTGTTTTTCAGCGTTTAAGAAAAAGAAGGCTTTGTTTTTAATAATTGGACCACCTATAGTAAAACCTGATGTTTGATTTTTAAATTTTGGATATTTGATTCTTAAACTATCAGGCACATTAGGAGTAAGACCTGCGAGATTTTGGTTTCTAAAGACATAATAAGCAGAACCGTGAAAAACATTGCTTCCTGCTTTTGTAACTGCATTTATTGAACCGCCTGTGAAGTTTCCTACAGAAGCATCAAAAGGTGCTATCTGAACGACAAGCTGGTCAATTGCATCAATACTTATTGGCGGCGTTCCTGCTTGTCCTCCATTTGTTCCTGAAGCACTTAATCCAAATACATCATTGTTTACTGCACCATCAATTAAAAAGCCATTGTATCGGTTATTTTGCCCGCCAATAGAAATACTTGCACCATTCACTTTTGCTTGTGGTGTAAATTTTAAATAATCACCTAAGTTTCTTCCAATCGTTGGCAGTATATCTAATTTCGCTCTGCTGATACTGGTTTCTGTTCCTGTTCTTGCAGTAGCAACTCTTTTACCTGTTACCACAACGGTTGTAAGATCAGTTGTTTTACTTTTTAAAATGAAATCTGTTTTCAGCGTTTCGCCTAAAACCAAAAAAACATCTTCTCTGCTTTCAGTTTGAAATCCGGAAAAAGTAACTGTGATTTTGTATGGACCACCTGGGTTCATATTATTGATATCGAACCTGCCGCCGGATCTTGCTAGTGCAGTGTAAACTGTACCCGTTGGAATATGAATGGCCGATATAGAAGCTTGGGGTAGTTCTGCATTATTTTCAGACTTTACGCTTCCTGAAATGCTACTTGTAGTAACCTGTGCATTGCCTATAAAAGACAACAACAATAACGCAATAAAAAATGGTAGAATTTTTCTCAAATGCATAATTTAGCTTTAAGCGGTAAAGAAACAACAGTTTTGTTTAAAATGAACCTAGGTTATCAACAATTTTTACATTGCTGTTTAATATTGAAATTTAGAAAAATTTCGAAAAAGGAAATCATTAACCCTTAAAATGCATTAGTAATTAACTTTGTCCTAAATTCTAACAATGCTTAATACAATAGAAGAGGCTATTAAAGATATCCAGCATGGAAAATTAATAATTGTAGTAGACGAAGAAGATAGAGAGAATGAAGGTGATTTTGTTACATCCGCACGGAATGTTACTCCGGAAGTAATCAATTTTATGAGCACGCATGGCAGAGGTTTGATCTGTGCTGCAATTACAGAAAAACGTTGTGAAGAATTACAACTTCATCCAATGGTAATGGACAATACTTCATTACATGAAACTGCATTTACAGTTAGTATAGATTTAATTGGTGATGGCTGTACAACGGGTATTTCAGCACATGACAGATCAAAAACGGTATTGTCCTTAATAAATCCTGATACCAAACCCGAAGACCTTGGCAGACCCGGTCATATTTTCCCACTAAAAGCCAAAAATAGTGGTGTGCTCAGAAGGGCAGGACATACAGAAGCAACTATAGATATTGCAATGCTGGCAGGTTTTGAGCCCGCAGGGGTTTTAGTAGAAATTATGAATGAAGACGGAAGCATGGCAAGGCTACCGGAATTGAGAATCATTGCTGAGAAATTTGATCTGAAAATTATTTCGATTAAAGATTTAATAGCATTCAGACTAAAGCATGAAACTCTTATCAGAGAAGAAGTACGTGTGAATATGCCAACCAAATATGGCGATTTTGAATTGATTGCTTTTACTCAGGTGAATACAGGCGATGTGCATCTTGCCATGAAAAAAGGTAATTGGGAAAAAGATGAACCTGTTCTTGTAAGAGTACACAGCAGCTGTGTTACAGGCGATATACTTGGCTCTTTGCGTTGCGACTGTGGTGAGCAACTTCACCATGCATTAGAAATAATTGAAAAAGAAGGTAAAGGTTTGGTGCTGTATATGAACCAGGAGGGTAGAGGTATTGGGTTGTTAAATAAACTGAAGGCTTACAAATTACAGGAGCAGGGGAGAGATACTGTGGAGGCTAATTTGGAACTCGGTTTCGCAGGTGACCAGCGTGATTATGGTGTAGGAGCACAAATTTTGAGAGAATTAAATGTTACTAAAATGAAACTCATGAGTAACAATCCGCGCAAGCGAGCTGGCCTTTCGGGTTATGGGCTTGAAGTGGTAGATACCGTAACCATTGAAATGAAACCCAATTCACACAACGAAAAATATCTCTTCACAAAAAGAGACAAAATGGGGCATGATATTTTAAGCGGCTTATAATTTCAAGTCCTTTTCTTCGGTGCGAATTTTAAAGAATCCAAGTCCTGTATTCTTTTTTTACTCCTGAAAATATCTCCTAGTCTGTCAATTTCTTTTCTGTAAGTAAGCTGCACACCGGATCGGTTGCGTTGCCCTGTTGTAAAATCAATAGTAGTTCTGTTGAAACCTACAACCCTTAAAGAACCGTCTTTGTTTATTAGCCATTCAAGGGAAATATCAGGGGTAATTACGCCTTTGCTATAAAGTTGTGTAATTGGATTATTGTAATCAATATTGCCGCCAACCAACAATTGTAAATTTTTGCTGATTTTGAATTTTATACTCGATCTGATATTGGCCTGCAACTGGTTTACCTGCTGAAAATTTATTGAGGGATTCACATCCACCAAAACAGAAACAATTCCATTCGTGGCTTTTTCTAGTGCACTACTTAAAATGCTTGTAAGCCACGCACTCACAGCGCCACCAATCGTGCTTGTAGCCAAAGCAAGCGTGCTGCTGCCTGTTATTAATGCCTGGTTACTACTTATAAATTGATTAAACAATAGCAAACTTGCCACCTGTTTGTTCATTTCGTTTTCGTCATTTTTTAAATCTGCTAACCTTCTTACTACATAAAAATCTCTGTTGAATTCGCTGCGCTCAGGCAATTGAAATTCAAAACTTATTATGGGTTTTTTTAAAGTTCCGGAAATTTTAGAAAGGATAGTAATGTCTTCCTGCTGTCTCAATTTTATTGCAGAGGTAATACTGCTGATATCTACATTTTTTGCAAGATATTCGGCTTCCATATCTATATTGGCCAGCAAAGGATCACCGTTCCATGTAATGCTGCCCCGGCTAAGCGTAATTGGTTTTTTTAA
>JANXTN010000273.1 GCA_025352435.1 Ferruginibacter sp.
GAACAGAAATACATCAAAAATTTTAAGTGGGAGGATAAACGAAGACCAAAGAACAAATTGGAATTGTTTGAATAATACGTTTATGCTAAGGACTAAATTAAAAACCCTCTCAAGAAATTGAGAGGTTTTTTGTGGGTAATCGAGGGGGCTCGAACCCCCGACCCTCAGAATCACAATCTGATGCTCTAACCAACTGAGCTACGACTACCGTTTGATTTGGGCAGCAAAAATAAAGAAAAATTGCTGCGAAGCAAAATGAATTTTGAAAAATGCAGCGTCAAATAATAGTTTAAATGCTGTTCTCATACCCGGCAATAAAAGTTGAGCAAAGAAGAAAAGATGAAGGCCTGCGATGCAATGTCAATTAGTTAAGGATTGTCTGGACTAAGTTAGTCGAAGTGGACGCGAGCATCATACGATTAAAACCCAGTTTGGACAGGCTCAAACTAACAGCTCATTTTCTTAACTAAATGACATTGGCCTGCGCTGCTTAGCCAAGGATCTTTTTGTGGGCTGCCTTTGTGCCCGCAAAAAAGCGGGAGGCGGGCAGCGAACAAAAGCTGATACTTTGCCATAGGTTAAAGCCCCGAAAAATCTCTGTAAAAAATGTAAACCTGTTAAGAGCATTGTTCACTAACTCATTAGTTACATAGTTACATTTCTTGCATTTTGTGCTTAATTTGCGAAACATAAAAAAGCTACATGGCAAACTTTGATTTTAAGAAACTGATTCCTCATGCGGTGGCGGTTGGTATTTTTTTATTAGTTACGATTATTTTTTGCAAACCGGCCCTTGAAAGTGGCGTTGTACTTAAACAAGCCGATATAAGCAGCTGGCAGGCGATGAGCCACCAATCGATGGAATACAAGGCTGCCAAAGGGCATTATCCGTTATGGGTTTCGACGATGTTTAGCGGTATGCCTGCTTTCCAGATTGCCATTGAAGGCGCATGGTCGCCGCTTTTTGTCATTGACAAAGCTTTTCAATTGTGGTTGCCAAAACCAATGAACTTTTTCTTTTTGGCATGCATCAGTTTTTATTTTTTGTGCATGTGCTTGCGGGTAAGATCATACGCAGCAATCATCGGTGCGATTGCATTTGCATTTTGCACTTACTCTCCAATTATTATTACGGCAGGGCATGATACAAAAATGCTCACGCTTGCTTATTCTCCGGCATTGATTGGCGCAGCAATTCTTTTATTTAATAAAAAATATTTTGCAGGGTTTGCGCTTACGGCATTGTTCACTGCGTTAGAGGTGGGTTCCGGTCACCAACAGGTGAGTTATTATGTGTTCCTTATTATGGCGGTGATGACTGTTTTTTTTATAGCACATGCTATTAAATTAAAAGATACAAAAGACCTTGTAAAAAGCTTGGGATTACTGGTAGCAGCGGGTTTGCTGGGTTTAGCCGTAAACGCTATTACGCTTTTGCCTACATATGATTATGCCAAATACAGCAAGCGTGGCGGGCAATTGAAAATGGATGAAACGAACAAAGCCAATGATAAGGTTGTGGATGGAAAAACGACGGGACTGAGCAAAGAATATGCTTTTCAATGGAGTTATGGCAGGGCTGAAACGATGAGCTTGATATTTCCTGGCGTGAAGGGATACGGATCATACTATGCGCAAAGAGATGGAGAAAACTATTTATTTCCGCAGCTTAAAGATGATGCGAATGTGGTGAATTACATGACCGGGTTATTTCCTCAAGCACCTGCAGATCAAATTGCGCAGCAAATGAGTCAATCACTTTATTGGGGTGATCAACCATTTACAAATGGTCCGGTTTACATCGGTGCCATAATCTGTTTCTTGTTTTTGTTTGGAATGTTTTACTTAGATGGCAAACACAAATGGTGGATTTTTACTGCTAGTTTGTTGGGCATTTTGTTAGCCCTAGGCAGCAACTTTGATGGATTTAATACATTCATGTTTAACAACCTGCCTTTGTATAATAAGTTTCGTGTTCCTACGATTGCATTAGTGATACCGCAGATATTGTTTCCAATAATTGCTGTGCTTACGCTTGACAAACTGACAAATAATTTTAATGCAGAAGAGAGCTGGCAAAAATTTAAACTAGGCATAATTGCAACCGGCGTGATGTTTTTAATTGGTTTTGCATTTTATGCAACATCTGATTTTGGAAATGAAAACAGAGAAAGAACAACTGCCTTCAATAAACTTTTGCAGAGTAAAGATGCAGATTTTCAAAATAAATATGCTTTGCTGAATGAACAGTACAAAGGACAAAGAGACAACCAGGTGTATGAGAACTGGATATTTCAGTTACAGCAAAACCCCGAAGCTGAAAAAACTGCAAGAGGCATTCTAACTGAATTGAAAAAAGACCGTGGGGCAATGATGTTGAAAGACCTTATTCGCTCTCTAATATTTGTATTGATAGCCGCCGGCTTGATAGGGCTTTATATAAAAAAGAAATTTTCATACACTATTATGCTTGCGGGTGTAACATTAGCAGCAACGATAGATTTACTTGGTGTGGGTACACATTATTTAAATGCAAAAAGCTTTGATAACAAAGAAAATTATGATGCGGTAGAGTTCCCCATGAGTAATGCAGATAGAACAATACTTGCGGACAAAGACCCCAATTATCGGGTGTTTAATGCAAGCGTTGGTAGTCCGTTTGAAGAAGCAAAAACATCTTACTACCACAAATCAATTGGTGGTTACCATGCAGCAAAATTGGGAATATATGACGACCTGAGCACCTACCAGATGAGCGGAAGACCCAACCCTGCCGTGTTAAACATGTTGAATGCAAAATGGATCATTACTGGCGAAGGAGATAAAATGCAGGCTATACAAAACCCTGAAGCGTTGGGCAATGCATGGTTTATAAAGGGAGTAACTTTTGTGAAAGGACCTGTAGCGGAAATGAAAGGCCTTACTAATTTGAATACAAGAGACAGCGCCGTTGTTGATGAATCATTCAAGCCATCGGTGACAGCATTTTCTCCTGCTGAGAGTGCCTCAACCATAAGAATGACGGCTTACGACAATGATGCTATAAGTTATGAAAGTAACTCCGGCAGCAGCAACGTGGCGGTATTCAGCGAAATTTATTACAAAGACTGGAAAGCTTATTTAGATGGAAAAGAAGTTCCATTTTTTAAAGCCAATTATGTATTGCGTGCTATGGTAATTCCTGCCGGGAAACATGTTGTGGAATTTAAATTTGAACCTTCAATATTCTTCATGAGCAGGACAATAAGTGCTGTTGCAGGCTGGTTACTTTTTGTGATATTACTAGCAGCACTTTTTTTTGAATGGAAAAGTAAGAATAGAAATGATAAAGAAATAAAAACTGTATAACCCATTCAACAAAGCCCAAAGATAGCGCTACTGGCTCCTTACAATGTTTACCCCGCCCGTACGGGTGGCAAAAAATTCATTGCAAGTTTCTATAAATATCTGTCAAAGATTTATTCGGTTAGTTTTATTTCCGTCACTGAAAATCAAATGCCCGAAGGCTTTTCTAATTCTTTTTATGGTATACTCGGATCATCAAAACTAAGGTATGGGAATCCCCTATTATTTTTTAAGGTAAGGCAGATCATCAAACAAAATAAAATAACAGATTTAATTATTGTACATCCCTATTATGGTTGGCTTGCATGGTTATTGAAGAAAAGTACGGGTGTAAGACTTTCTCTTTTATCTCACAATATAGAAGCGGTTCGTTTTAAAAGCATGGGAAAATGGTGGTGGAAAATGCTTTGGTTTTATGAAAAAAATACGCACAAAATAATAGACCATAATTTTTTTGTAACGCAAGAGGATCTTGATTTCGCAGTAAACAATTATAATCTCGATACTTCAAAATGCGATGTTATAACATATGGAATTGAGCGGGAGCAGTCACCAACACAGCTTGAAAAGAAAGTGGCAGCCGAAAAAATTAGACAAGCATATAATATTGAGGGCAGTTGTAAGATTTTGCTTTTTAATGGCACATTAGATTATAAACCCAATATTGAAGCTGTAGAATATATCATAAAAAACATAAATCCAATTCTGCTGAAAAATAAAGAATTTTTTTATAAAATTATTATTTGTGGTAAGGGATTACCTAAAACTTTTAATGGCTTAGATGATTTTAAAAATCAGAATATTATTTTTACAGGTTTTGTGGAGGATATCAATTTGTTTTTTAAGGGAGCAGATATCTTTATAAATCCTGTAATTACCGGTGGCGGAATAAAAACCAAATTAGTGGAGGCACTAGGAAATAATTTGACAAGCGTAAGTTGTAGAAGCGGAGCTTTCGGAATTCCGCCGAATGTTGCGGAAGGTAAATTGACTGTTGTAGATAATTTTGATTGGGAAGCTTTTGCTGATGCAATATTTTCAGCAACAATGGAGACAAATATCTCTACGTCTTTTTTTAATCATTTTTATTGGGGTAATATTGCATCCAAAGCAGCAAACATCATTGCCGGAAATTCAAAATCACAACAATGAAAATTTTAATTACAGGCATAGCGGGTTTTGCTGCAAAACATTTTCTTCATTACCTTAACGAAAAGGAGCCCGATAGCGAAGTAATGGGCATTTACAATGAAACCGCTCCCTCATTTAATGAAGAAAAATTAGACGGATTACACACTTTATTTTGTAAAGTAAATTTATTAGAAAGTGATAAAGTAGCAGCAGTAATAGCAAAATTTAATCCCGCTTTCATCTTGCATTTGGCAGGCAGAAGCAGTGTTGCAAATAGTTGGAAGGCGCCCGCAGATTCGGTCATGGACAATACCAGTTTCTTTTTAAACATTGTAGAAACAGTGAGAACTCTAAAACTGAAATGCAGAATATTATCAGTTGGATCTACCGAAGAATATGGCAACGCAAATGCAGGTTTACCGTTGAAAGAAACTGATTGTCCCGACCCGGCGAGTCCATATGGTGTAGCCAGAGTTTTACAGCAAAAACTCGTGAAAATATATTCAGAAAGTTATGGTGTCGATATAGTTCATACCAGATCTTTCAATCATATAGGGCCCCATCAAAAACCTGATTATGTAATTTCCTCTTTTGCAAAACAGATAGTGCAACAGGCAAAAAAGGGAGTTTCAAAAATAGAGCTGGTTACCGGAGATGTAAATGTTATAAGAGATTTTAGCGACGTAAGAGATGTTGTGAGAGCCTATTATTTGTTGTTATACAAAGGTGTAAGTGGCGAAACCTATAATGTATGTTCCGGCAAAGGATATTTAATAAAAGATATGATTGATTTGTTTTCAACCATTATTGGTGAACACGTTTTACATACTACTGATGAAAAAAACTTTAGACCCTCAGAGCATAAAGTAATTATTGGCTCTTACAAAAAATTGTTAGAAGCTACAGGATGGAAGCCGGAATATGATATCCAACAAAGTTTGAGAGATATTATAAAATATTGGGAAGGAGAATTATAATTTTACACACCGTTCAATCGATTGATAAAGCAGCGCTGCTGTTCGTTTCCAAGAAAAAAGATTTTTTTGAATTCTACCTTTTTCGATCAATTCGTTTTTTAATGCTGGGTCATTCCACAGCAAAATCATTTTTCCCGCTATATCCTCCACGTTAAAAGGATCCACCATCAATGCACCATCACCTGCCACTTCAGGCATTGAAGTAGTGTTACTACAAATTACCGGAACCTCACTTTGAAAAGCCTCGACTATAGGCAAACCAAATCCTTCAAAAGTAGGAACAAAGGTTACGGCAAATGCACTGCCTAAAAGATGTATAAGCTGCTCATCGCTCACTCTTCCGGTAAAAACTACATCATTTTTAGCAGACATTTTTGAAATTACCGCCTGCACACTTTCATCGCCCCAAAAAATATTTCCTGCCAAGATAAGTTTTAAGGTAGCATTTGTTTTCGTTTTAAAAATTTCAAATGCCTGCAACAAACGCACGATATTTTTTCGTGGATGCATAGATCCAATGAAAAAAAAGTACTCTTCATTTTGTGTGAAAGTATTTCTTGTTTGTTTTTTTAATTCATCGTTTAGTGGGTAAAAATTTTGTTTTACACCACAAGAAACATTGTCAATTAAATTTGCAGAAATTTTATAAGTTTCACTTATATCTTGCTTACTGTATTCAGAGATAGTAGCAATCCTTATAGCCTTCCGGGCAAATTTCGGATAATAGGTTCTGAAATATATTCTATTTCTAAAGGGCAAATTTTGAGGCTGGTGTTCAAAATTTAAATCATAGATTAGAGGCAATTGTTTGCATTTTGTTGATAGACAAAGAAACCCCTCCATCGATAAAAAAAGATCCGGCTTATATTTTTTAAGAAACAAGGCAACCACGACTTCCATGAAAAACAGATACAAAATCGGATGTCTGTAAGGTGGAAATATGTGATATTTTTTTGCATTGGGAAAATCAAAATAATCTTCTGTAAAATTCTTATCGCATAAAATTTGGAATTCTATTTCCGGATGGGATGATATTAACGGACGTAGCGTTTCGATAGTAAAATTTCCAATACCATCAATTTTTTTATTTCTTAAAATCCAACAGTTTACGGCTATTTTCATGCGTTTTATTAAACAGCTTTGGCTGAATGAAATGAAGTTACAAGAGCAAGATTTTTTTCTTTATTTGCATTTGCAATACATTTGCAAAAATAATTAAATAAAATTATTAAAATGAAAACAGCCCTAATTACAGGTATCACAGGCCAGGACGGTGCGTACTTAGCTGAGCTTTTATTAGAAAAGGGCTACATGGTACATGGTATAAGAAGAAGAAGTTCATTATTAAATACACAAAGAATTGATCACATCACTTACAATAAAAAATATGAAGGTAGGTTTTTATTGCACTATGGTGATCTCACCGACAGCAGTAATATTTTAAGAATAATACAACAAACACAACCTGACGAAATTTATAATCTTGGCGCACAAAGCCATGTACAAGTCAGTTTTGAAACACCGCAATACACTGCCACATCTGACGGTACCGGTGTACTGTTAATCTTAGAAGCAATCAGGATTTTAAAACTGGAAAAGAAAACAAAGTTTTACCAGGCTTCGACTTCTGAATTATATGGAAAAGTACAGGAGATTCCTCAAACGGAAACTACTCCGTTTTATCCAAGGTCACCTTATGGAGTAGCAAAACTTTATGGATATTGGATAACAGTAAACTACAGAGAAGCGTATGGTATGTTTGCAGTAAATGGAATTTTGTTTAACCACGAAAGTCCATTAAGAGGAGAAAGTTTTGTAACAAGGAAAATTACAATTGGAGTAAGTAAAATCGCAAATGGAAAAACAGAAGAGCCATTATTGCTAGGAAACTTAGATGCTAAGAGAGATTGGGGTCACGCTAAAGATTATGTAGAAGGCATGTGGAGAATGCTACAACAAGATACACCTGAAGATTATGTTTTAGCAACTGGTGTAACAACAACAATAAGAGATTTTATAAGAATGGCGTTTGGATGCATAGGTATTACCTTAGAATTTAAAGGAGAAGGCGAAAACGAAAAAGGTTTTATCAAATCGTGCAGTGACGAAAAATATTTATTGCCTGAAGGCACACAGGTAATTGGAATACATCCACGCTATTTTAGGCCAGCAGAAGTAGAACTGTTAATTGGTGATGCTACGAAAGCTCATACAAAATTAGGATGGAAGCCTGAGTATGATTTGCATATGCTCGTGAAGGAAATGATGGAAAAGGATTTGAAAATGGATGCGGTTTAAGTGCGGTCTAATGATTTATTATTAATGTAAGAAATACCCATCAATACCTTGGAAAATATTCCATTTTTTAAAACCGTTTTTGGAATCTTTGACTGAGCATCAATAATCTTTAAGATGGCAGAAGGAACTAACTCCAGGTTGATGTAGGATAACAAATCATTGGATCTTCTTATCTCTAAATTTCTTAATAATCTCCAATAATAATCATATACAAAAATATTTTTAAGGTGCTGCATACCTAATTTATTTAAGAGATAAATATTTTCAGGAATCTCTACTTCTTTTACCCTAAATGACATTTTAGTAACTTGGTTATCATGAATACCAATATTGATCAATGGGGTATTTATGTAACTGAAATTATTATTTACTGAGAGGAATCGTATATAATAATCAAAGTCTACGACCCATTTTATTCTCTCATCGTAAATTATTTGATCTGGTTTTCTTCTTATTAAAGTTGTACTGGGATGGCCAATGAAGTTTTTCTTAAAAAGATTATAAGGTGATTTTTTTAGAAGCGCCAATTCTAACAAAGACATTTTAGAAAGTTTGCAAAAATTATTTTCGAGGTTTACATTGTTGAACGCTGAAAAAACAAAGTCTACATTTTCTTGAGCGGCTTCTGCAAAAAGATTAAGGCTTTCTTTAGCCACAAACCAGTCATCTGCATGCATAATCTTAATCCATTCTCCCTTAGCTTTTGAAATAGCAAAATTCCAATTTGCAGGCGTGCCTAAAGGTTTATAGTTCCAGATATATGTTAGTGCGAATGATGTATAGTATTTTTCACATAAGGCTAGCATGCTGTCGTTCGGGCTGTCGTCGGTTATAATAACTTCAAAATCTGTAAAGATTTGGATTTGTATTGAATCTAGAAGCCGTACCAATAAAGATTCATTTTTATAAGCAGGAATACAAATGGATATTAATGGGTGCATACGGTTGCAAGAATAAGAATTTATTTATAAAAAATTAAAATAATAATTGCAATGGAAAGCTTTGAGTGGTACAAAAAATCGTCTCAAAGAATTTACTAAATATGATATCCTGAATTTCTCTTTCGAAAAAATAATTTTTACTTAATTAGCTTTAAATCCCTTTATTTATATAGGATTCATTTTTTACAGTTTTAAATATTTAAATTCACCAAAAACGTTTCAGTTGAGAAATTTTGGATTACACATGATCAAACTTATAAGTCTGATAAGATACTATCAATTAGTTGAAGGGATTAAAATTTTCACAAATTTGTTATTAAGTAAAAAAGGATTTTATGTTGTAAAAAGTAAAGTTTTTAAAAATGATATTTTTTTAAGAACGGATCAATCTGATCCTTTTATTTTTGAACAGGTTTTTTGTGAACAACAATATAATTATGGACACTTATTAAAAAATAAAAAAGGATGGATCATTGATGCAGGTGCAAATGTTGGGATGGCGGCGATATATTTTTCGAATTTATACCCGGACGCAAAAATTATTTGTTTGGAACCCGACGGCGACAATTTTAATCTACTTAAAAAGAATACAAAAAATTACTCCAACATAACCACATTACATGCAGCCCTTTGGCATAAATCAGAAATACTGAACATTACCAATAAGTCTGAAAAAAGTGCAGGTTACATGATCGGGAGCGCCAATGGTAATACGTCAGACCAAATTAAAAGTAAAACTGTTATTGAGTTAATGGAAGAATTTAAGATGAACGACATAGCATTATTTAAAATAGATATTGAGGGTTCTGAAAAGGAACTTTTTGAATATGGTGCACAAGCGTGGCTACCAAAGTGCGATACCATTATTACAGAACTACACGACTGGTTAAAGCAAGGAACGTCCCAGGTGTTTTTTAAAGTAATGGCTGATTATGATTGGATGACTTATGTAAAGGGTGAAAATATTGTTTGTATTAAAAAACAGAAAATTAAGGAGTGAAAATTATATCAAATATAGAGAAATATTTCAGAGCTTTTTTTCCAAAAAGAGTTGACAATTATAAAATTATTATAAGCAGATTTCAAAATAAAGGCGGATTAGAAATAGGGGGTCCAAGCTTTGCATTTAGTAATAAAGGTTTTTTACCTTTATACCATCTTGTAAAAAATCTTGATGGATGTAATTTTAGTAGTCATACGGTTTGGGAAGGAAATATCAAGCCCGGTCAAAATTATAAGTACGGCAAAAGAACGGGCACTCAATTTATTTTTGATGGAGGAAATTTAAATGAGATTCCTGATGACTCTTATGATTTTGTGTTATCGTGCCACAGTTTAGAACACATGGCTAATCCATTAAAAGCAATGCAGGAGTGGAAGAGGGTAATAAAAAACAATGCATACGTTTTACTTATTCTTCCTCACATGGATAAGACTTTTGACCGGAACAGACCATTAACTTCGATGTCGCACTTAATTAGTGATTTAGAAAATAATACGCAGGAAAATGATTCAACTCATTTTGATGAAGTCATTTTCCTCCATGATCTATCAATGGACGGAGGCGTTAAAAACATTGGAGATCTTAAGAAAAGAACATCTGAAAATTTCTCAAACAGATGTGTTCACCACCATGTATTTAATACGCCCTTAGTTGCAAAGTTGGCTGATTATACCGGTTTTAAAATTTGTTACATACAACATTTTAATCCCTTTCATATTATTTTTTTATTAAAAAAAACCAATGCTGCTTTTAGCAATGTTGATTTTCTAAGCCCTGATAATAAAGTATACCAAAAACAACAATTTCCTTCTGATAATTTATGGTAACATCAAAAGATATTATTGCTGTTGTTGTAATTTATCATCCAAATAAATTGGTATTAAAAAATATTTCTACTTATCATTCTTTTCTAAAACAAGTTATCGTAGTAGATAATTCAGAGGTTCCGAATAAAAAGTTTTTAAGCGACTTAGAGACTGAATTGAAGGTTGAATTAATAGTGAATGCGCAGAATATAGGAATAGCGGCTGCATTAAACAAAGGAATAGAAAAAGCAATATTATTAGGTGCAGAATGGATCTTAACAATGGATCAAGACTCGTATTTTGAAGGTGAAATGTTGAAGAGTTATTTTAAAACCTTTGATGAAATAGTTGATAAAAAAAATATTGCAGTCTTAGGACCAACATATACACATCAACTTAATATTGTGGAAATTAAAAAGGTAAAAACTTTAATTACCTCAGGTAGTTTGATTAATGCAAAAAGATTCAGGCAACTTAATGGATATGATGAAAAACTTTTTATAGATGAAGTTGACAACGATTATTGTTACAGAGCTCAGCTGGAAGGTTTTGATTTATTTCAGTGCAATTCTATTTACATGAATCATTCTCTAGGAAGCATAAAAGAAATTAAAACGATTCTGGGGAAAAAAATCGTGCGCTCGTTACATAGTCCTGTGAGGTTATACTATATTATAAGGAATGCACTCTACATGAATATGAAATATAAAGATGCATTTCCTGAGGCCATAAAAAAAACAAGAAAAGACGTTATATCAAGAATTAAAAATAATATTCTTTTTGGGAATGATAAATTAACGACATTAAGATATATAATACTTGGTATTTTAGATTTTAGAAAAAGACGTTTCGGAAAATTCAACAGACCATAAAAATTCTTTTCTTTTAAAATGCAGTTTCTTAATTATTCGAAAAAATAGATTGAAAAAATATACTAAACCAGATGTCGGAAATTAGAAAGAAAGGCCTTCTCTCAGCGTTTTGGATTTACATTGGTTTTGCCATAGGTGCGTTGAATACTTTTCTGTTTGCAAGGCATGGTTTTTTTAAAGCACAGGATTATGGACTTGCAACAGGGTTGATTCAGATAGGATTACTGATAAGTTCGTTTTCAGCCTTTGGCTGCTATGGTTTGGTATACAAATTTTATCCTTACTACAAAAGGAGATTACCTCAAGAGAAAAATGACTTGCTTTCTTTAACGTTAATAATTGCGACAATAGGATTTATTGCAGTGGCGTTGGTAGGTATTTTAGCTCAACCCATTATCATCAAAAAGTTTGGTGGAAATTCGCCTGAACTGGTTCATTATTTTTATTATTCCTATTTCCTTGCAATAGGATTTTTGCTGTATAACATATTTGAATTTCAAGGTTGGAATTTGAAATTACAATTGTTTACAAATATTTTGAGAGAAGTAATTGTAAGAGCTTTTGTTTTGATACTTATTTTATTGAAACTTTTGACTGTTATTTCTTTTACGCAATTTTTACTTCTTTATAGTTTTCAATATTTATTTATTGCAGGCATAATACTTTTTTATTTTATCCGAAATAGAAAAATTAACCTTACAATATCAGTAAGTTTTGTAACAATAAAATTTAAAAAAATAATTTTACGATATCTGGCTTATGGATTTACAGGAACTATTGTAAATACCTTAAGGACTGTAATGGATGTTTTAGTTTTATCTAGCTTTAGTGGTTTAGTTACAGCGGGTGTATATACTCTTGCAAGCTTTGTTGCTACTGTATTACAGGCACCATATCGTAGTCTGGTTTCTATTACAATCCCTATTCTTTCAAATGCTTGGAAAGAAAAAAATTACAGGGAAATAAATCGCATTTATAAAAGATCTTCCATCAATCTCTTGCTTTTTTCTTTAGTGATATTTGGTTTTATATGGATAAACTTTGAGCCCTTCGTTTATATTCTTCATTTAAACAAAGAATTTTTAGCAGGAAAGAACGTACTACTTATTTTGAGTATTGCTAATATAATTGAAATGGGAACAGGCGTGAACGGGCAAATAATAGGTACATCAACTTTGTGGAGATTTGAGTTCTATACAAATATTATTTTGGGTGTGATTATCACAAGCTGTAGTTACATATTTACCAAATATTTTTTTGGAATTAATGGACCAGCCATAGCATTGTTATGCGGCATTATTATTTTTAATTGTATAAGAGTATTTTTTTTGTATAAAAAATACCGTTTCTTTCCTTTTACTAACAAGACTTTACTCGCCATAACGGTGCTACCGTTTATTATAATGCTTGGTAAAGGTTGTGCGCAATATCTACCTTTTTATACCGGACTTCTTTTGGGAAACCTGATGCTTGCAACACTATTTACATGGACTATTTTAAAGCTAAACTTATCACCGGATGTAAAGCCAATCGTTTATAATTTGTCAAAAAAGCTGAAACAATTTTTCAAATATTGGTAATAAAATTCAATCTTTTCAAGTATTCATTCAATCCTTTTATTTTTTCTTTATCTAAAGTAAAACTGATATTTTTATTATAGTACACATTTAAATCGTAGTATGGATAACTAGCTGCCTCAATAATTTCGGGTAAATGTTTAAACCCTTCTGCAGTAGCATCATTAAATTTTTGAACAAATTTTTCGGATAATTTTTTGTTTGCAATCCAGGCAGCAAATAAAAAAGGCAACCCCGTCATTTCTTTCCAAGTGTTCCCAAGATCATAGATAAACTTCCTTTTTTTTCTTTGAATAAAAGCACGGTCGCCTATTACTAAGCCTGCAGTTGTTCCATTTATACCTTCTTCATATCCCGGGAATGATGGAATTAATTCAACATTTATTTGCCAAAAATCTTTTAATAAAATTTTCAATAATCCTACTGAACTTCTGCTTTGATAATCCAATAAAATAGTTTTTATTTCCTTGAGCGGAACATCACTGAAAAGACAAACGCTTGCTACCTCTCCTTCGGATCCTATACAATAATCAGTAATAATATAATGCTCCTTTAACTCAGGAAGTAGAGCCACGGGTAGTAGAGCCACGTCAACTTCATCATCCTTCAACATTTGAGCAATACTGGATGGATAATCTTTTAGTAATTCAACTTCGTCAGCCATCATTCCCTTTTCAAAACCATAAATAAGTGGTTTTGTGTTTAAATAGCTTACAGCGGCAACCCTTATTTTACTTTCCAATTCGTTTCGTTTAAATTCGTGCAAAATTACTTTAAACTAGCTTCTTTTATGCAACTTTCCGCACTTACCGCTATTTCTCCAATTGATGGAAGATATAACAAAACAACTGCTCAACTTGCTCAATATTTTTCTGAGTATGCGCTTATTAAATACAGGCTAAAAGTGGAAGTTGAATATTTTATTGCGTTAAGTGAAAACAAGTTTTTTAAAATTGATCAGAAATTAAAAAATTCATTGCGTTTATTGGCAGAGAATTTTAATGAAGAAGATGCACAAAAAATAAAAAATACAGAAAGTATTACCAATCATGATGTGAAAGCTGTTGAATATTTTTTAAAGGGAAAATTAAAAGAATTTGGTGCGGAAAATTTACAGGAGTGGATTCACTTTGGACTAACCTCTCAAGATATTAATAATACTGCAGTACCTATGTTATGGAAGGATGCTGTAGAGCAGGAATATCTACCTGCAATTTTCAACCTTCAAAAAAATTTACAGCAACTTGCATTGTACTGGAAAAATATTCCGATGCTTGCCCGCACACACGGG
>JANXTN010000274.1 GCA_025352435.1 Ferruginibacter sp.
TTGTCATTAACTATATTTGTCCCTCATAACAATTTGCTCATTAATGCCAATTTTCGATATAAAGCTACCCACATACCTGGCAAAGGCATTAAATTTACCTGTGAGCGATGCCAGAAGACAGCAATTGAAGGTGCTAAAAAAATTGTTACGCAAAGCTAGATTCACACAATTTGGTCAGTTATTTAAATTTGATGAAATATTATTAAGCCGCCATCCCGGTAAAAAATTTCAGCAAAACGTCCCTACATACGATTACACAAAAATTTACAATGAATGGTGGTATAAAACTTTAGAAGGTATACCGGATGTTTGTTGGCCGGGAGTTATAAAATTTTTTGCTTTAAGTAGTGGTACTAGTGATGCCTCAAGCAAATACATTCCTATTACAAAAGAATTAATTCGCAGCAATACCATTACAGGTATAAAGCAAATGTTTAGCCTTGCAAAATATGAGCACCTTCCAAAAAGCTCAATAGGCAAGGGTTGGCTCCTCATAGGTGGCAGCACTCAGTTACAAAAAGGTGCCACATTTTATGCAGGAGATCTTAGTGGTATCCAGCAAAAGAATTTGCCTTTATGGTTTAGAAGTATGGGTCTTTATAAACCCGGTAAAAAAATAGCGAGAGAAAAAGACTGGTCAAAAAAACTGGAAGAGGTAGTAGAAATGGCACCCACCTGGGATATTGGTTTTATAGTAGGTGTGCCGGCGTGGCTACAGATTTGTCTGGAAAAAATTATAGAAAGATATAAGCTTAATAATATTCATGAAATGTGGCCAAACCTTGCCTTTTATGTGCATGGTGGAGTTGCTATGGAACCCTATAAGAAAGGGTTTTCAAAATTACTAGGCAAGCCAATCACGTACATAGAAACTTATTTGGCAAGCGAAGGTTTTCTCGCATACCAATCACGGCAGGAAACAAGAGGAATGCAGTTGGTTTTAAACAATAATATTTTTTTTGAATTTGTACCTTTCGATGAAAAAAACTTTGATGCAGAAGGTAATATGGTTACCAACCCAAAAGTGTACATGATACATGAAATAGACGAGGATAAAGATTACGCAATATTAATAAGCACAAATGCTGGCACATGGCGCTATGCCATTGGAGATACAATAAAATTAATTGACAGAGAAAGAAATGAAATAATTATTACAGGACGAACAAAACATTTTTTAAGTTTAGTGGGTGAGCATTTAAGTGTAGATAATATGAATAATGCCATTGAACTTGCCTCAGAAGAAATGAATGTGAGCATTCCGGAATTTGCAGTAGCCGGTGTACCACTTGGAAATTTCTTTGCTCATCAGTGGTATTTGGCTACAGATGACAAAGTAGACCCGGTGCAATTTGCAGCCCTACTTGATGAAAAAATTAAAGACCTTAATGATGATTATGAAGTAGAAAGAATGCATGCACTTAAGGCAGTGACAGTAAAAGTATTACCTGAAAAAGTTTTTATGGATTTTTTAAAATCGAAAGGTAAACTTGGTGGACAGCATAAATTTCCCCGAGTATTGAAAGGTAAAATGCTTGAAGAATGGACATCGTTCATCACCAAATAAGTTTTACTCTTATCTCTGATTTTATAAGAAAAAATTATAGATGACGGAAAGCATAATAGCAGGATTGTTGTTAGGATTGGCACTGGTATTTTCGGTGGGGCCTGTAATATTTACTATTATAAAACTCCGAATTAATTATGGCTTGCTTAGTGCCTTTTATTTTATTTCTGGTGTATGGTTAAGTGATATTTTTTGGGTGGTCATAGCAAATGCTACCAGTTCTTTAATGGAAAGCTTAGCCGTTTATAAATTGCAAATAGGCACTACAGGCGGCATATTTTTAATTGGCCTTGGGTTGTATTATCTGTTTTTTAAGAAGTATCACTCTAAAAAAGAATTAGATGAAGGTGTTACCATTGCAAGTTCAACACATGCAAGACTTTTTATAACTGGCTTCTTAATAAATACGCTAAACCCCGGTGTAATTGCACTTTGGCTCGCAGCAGCCACAAAATCTATCAGCAGTACCTTAAATGAAAAGATTCTCACTTTTAGTATTTGCATCAGCATGAACATAGCTGCAGATATCTTCAAAATAAACCTTGCAGGAAAGTTGAGAAATAAACTCAACGATAAAAATATTGCGATTATAAATAGAATATCGGGGTTTATGTTTCTTGCATTTGGTGTTGCACTTATTGTGGGAGTATGGTTTACAAAAACTAAAACTGCATAATTGTATGCGTTTACTAGTCTTCTTTTTTCTTCTTTCTTTTATAAGCAATGCATATGCGCAAGGCTCAGATTTTATTCTTTTAAAGAAGAAAAATAAAGCTGTAAAAATCTTTTACAAATCTGATAATATCGAATTTGTAACCACAAACGGCGCTTACCGAAATGCACTAATTACTGATATAAAAAATGACAGTATTTACTTACAGGAATTTTTAATAAGCCGTGTGCTTACTACTATTGGTACTTTTATAATAGACACCGTTGGGAGTTTTAGATATAAATATTATTACAAAGAAATCTATCATTTTGACCGGGAAAATAAAAAGTTTAATGTAGCAGGTAGCGGTGGAACATTACTCGGAGGTGGATCATTACTTACTATTGCATCGGGAGTTGTTTATTTAATAGACAAGAAAGATTTTAGCCCTACGTTATTGGCTACAGGCGCAGGGCTAGCAGCTGTAGGTTATCTGATGAGCAAGGGCTCAAACAAAGGAATAACCATTGGCAAAAAAAATTACCACTTGCAATACATAAATGCCGCTCGTATAAAAAAATGAAGACGACCAGAAAAAAAAATTGGTGGCAAAGCATAAATCGCCTCTTTCTCTGGTTATTTATTTTACAGTTTATTTACATCACTGTTTTACGATGGGTTAATCCTCCCTTTACCATTACGCAGGTAGTAAGTTTAATAAAAGGCAATGGTTTAAAAAGAGATTATGTTTCTTTCAATAACATAAACAGTTCAGCTAAACTTGCAGTAATGGCAGGAGAAGATCAGCTTTTTCCGGATCACAACGGTTTTGATGTGAAGGCAATAAAGCTTGCAGTAAAATATAATAAAAAACATCCGCTAAGAATTAGGGGTGCGAGTACCATTAGCCAACAGGTTGCAAAAAATGTTTTTCTATGGCAGGGTGGTGGCTTTTTTAGAAAAGGTCTGGAGGTGTATTTTACATTTATGATTGAAATTTTGTGGAGCAAAGAAAGAATTTTACAGATGTATCTCAATGTTGCCGAAATGGGCAAAGGTGTTTTCGGCATTCAGGCTGCTGCAATAAATTATTTTAATAAAGACGCGGCTGCACTCAGCAGAAATGAAGCTGCGCAAATAGCAGCGGCGTTGCCTAATCCTGTTCGCTATACAGTTAGACCTTTAAGCGGTTATGTTGCAGCACGTTCAAATAATATTATGAGGCAAATGAATAATCTGGAGATTGATCCGGATATAAAAGAATTAATAAAATAGGATTTTGATAAGCCAAATAGAAAACTCAATAGGCTAAAGTTTTGGGAGTTTTATA
The DNA here is from genome assembly GCA_025352435.1 of Ferruginibacter sp. Lineage (GTDB taxonomy): Bacteria > Bacteroidota > Bacteroidia > Chitinophagales > Chitinophagaceae > Ferruginibacter. Next base: position 3,550 of record JANXTN010000274.1, read on the forward strand.
AGCTGAATTAACCTTTCAAGTAAAGGGTTACTCAGCTATAATAATTTGTTTTTTTGAAGGGTGTAATGCTTTATAAGCAATGATGGCACTGATTAACATTAAAACAGATCCCAAGGCAAATGATATTCCTGAGAAATGAAATGGCGCTTTTGCCCCCGTAAAATAGGAGAACAAACCAGTCATTAACATCGGTCCAAAAATAGATGTAATACTGATCAGACTAGTTAGAGCACCTTGTAATTCCCCCTGCTCATTTGAGGGCACACCCCCTGAGATTACCGATTGCAACGCAGGGCCACAAATTCCCCCAAGGCAGTATGGAATTAAAATCACAAACATCATCCATGTTTGTGACGCAAATGCAAATAATAATAAGCCTGTTGCATAAAGCAGGAGCCCATAATAAATGCTTTTTTCATTCCCTATTTTCGGGTTAATATATCGTATTAAAACACCTTGTACAATTCCGATTAACGCACCAACCACTCCTAAAGAAATACCGATCATCTTTGCATCCCAATGCAGTTTTTCAATACCAAAATAACCCCAGTTGCTTTGTACAGAGTGAGAGGCAATATAAATGAGAAAGAAAGTAATAATAAGTCCGCCTAAAGCAGGATATTTTTTTAGCTGCAGCAAGGATCCCAAAGGGTTTGCACGCTTAATATCAAAAGCTCTGCGGTTTTCTTTACCTAAAGATTCAGGCAAAACAAAATAGCCATAAATACAATTTATTAAGCTTAAGCCAGCTGCAACCATAAACGGAATTCGTGGCCCGAATGAGCCCAGCAATCCGCCAATTACCGGTCCAATTATAAAACCAATTCCAAACGCAGCACCTACCATTCCAAAATTTTGCGAGCGGTTTTCATCTGTACTTATATCTGCAATGTATGCAGTGGCTGTAGTAAAACTTGCGCCTGTAACGCCCGCCACGGCACGACCTACAAAGAGCCATCCAATAGTTGGTGCAAAAGATAAAAAAAGATAATCAAGCCCAAATCCAAAAAGTGAAAAAAGTAATACCGGTCTACGGCCATATTTATCGCTTAATCCTCCTAAAACAGGCGCAAATAAAAACTGCATTACTGCATAAGCCGCAGTTAAATACCCTCCCCATTTAGCAGCATCACTTATAGAACCATGTATAAGCTGAGAAATTAATTTTGGTAATACAGGTATTATCAATCCTAGACCTGTAACATCTAATACGAGTGTAAAAAATATAAAACCTAACGCTGCTTTTTTGTTCATCTAGCTTAAATAATTGCAGCAAAATTGCACATAAATAATAATGTTACCCAAACTAATTAATGATTAGTAGAAGGATATATTATTAATAACTTTATTTAGATTTTCTTTTATAAGATTAAGTGGCACAGTTCTTCTTACTAAGTTTAAAATAATTTTATGCATAAAACAATTTTGTACACATTATTAGTTGCAGTTTCTCTTTACATAACCGCATGCGCATCTCCGCAACAAAACAAAAAACTTTCAATAGTTCAATCGGGAGATTCCACTATTTTACCTCCACCTTATGCAACAAAATCTAATCGAAATTTTAGTAAAGTTATTGGGTGGAAGGAAGACGAAATTCCTATCGCACCGCCCGGTTTTAATGTAAGTAAATTTGCTGAAGGTCTAGATAATCCAAGATGGATTTATGCAGCAACAAACGGCGATATTTTTATTGTAGAGTCTAACACAGTTTTATCAGGAATAAAAAGATTTGGCGCAAGTGTATCAAGAAAAATACGAACGCAAAATTATGGCCGAAGTGCCAATAGAATACGACTTTTTAGAGACGTAGATAAAAACGGAAGCTATGAAAAAAGTTATGTTTTTGCTGAAGACCTGAATCAGCCATTAGGAATGTTGATGCTTAACAATCATTTTTATGTTGCCAATACCGATGGTTTAGAAATGTATGATTATAAAACCGGGGATACTTCTTTGCCATTGGAAGGAAAAAGGATAGTGTCGTTGCCAGCAGGCGGTTATAACAATCACTGGACAAGAAATATCATCGCCAATGAAAGCGGTACCAAAATTTATATTACAGTAGGTTCGGGCAGCAATAACGGTGAAAACGGAATGGAGAATGAAGTGCGGAGAGCCAATATTTTAGAAATAAATCCTGATGGAACCGGAGAAAAAATTTATGCATACGGACTTAGAAATCCCGTTGGACTTGGCTTTGAACCCGTCACAAAAAAATTATGGACCGCAGTAAATGAAAGGGATGAACTTGGAGATGAGTTGGTGCCTGATTATACTACAAGTGTACAACCCGGCGCATTCTATGGTTGGCCCTATGCATATTTTGGTGCAAATCCAGACCCTCGTATGAAAGATGATCCGCACACAGAGCTTGTAAATAAAACAGTAATACCTGATGTTTCTCTTGGGGCGCATACGGCTTCATTGGGATTGGCATTTTATACAAAAAATAATTTCCCTGTTAAATACCGTGGCGGGATGTTCATTGGCCAACATGGCTCATGGAACCGTGCACAGTTTGCTGGTTATAAGGTTGTATTTATTCCATTTGCAAATGGAAAACCGGCTGGTAAACCTGAAGATTTTTTAACAGGTTTTATTGCTGATCAATCTAAGGATGAAGTGCACGGCAGACCTGTTGGTGTAACGGTTATAAATGACGGATCTCTTTTGGTTGCTGATGATGCATCAAAAATGGTATGGAGAGTTCGGGCAAAATAATTTTCTATTTTAAAAATAT
>JANXTN010000380.1 GCA_025352435.1 Ferruginibacter sp.
CCGGTAGCTGCTAATCCTGTACCTCCCATCTACCCAGGAGCAGAAGCAAAAGCGGTTGAAATACCAAAGCAATTAATTAACCCACCGGTTACCCCATCCGGTACACAGCCAATTCAAAAAGAACCATTATCACCAATAGAGTCAGCAAATATTCTACAAACCAACCGTCCACCACGTGGCCGTGCATCAAGGGAAAACCATAAAACAGTTTCTCCTGCAGTCTCTAATAGATCAGTAATGAACGCTAATAATACTTTCAGCACGAGTCGAATCAATATGTCTAACGGAAACGCTTTTCTTAAACCTGTAAGAAAAACTACAACCACAAGGTCAACAGCATCCAAAAAAGTAATGACAAAGAAAAAGCCCCGTTAACAATAACGGAGCTTACTTCAATAATATTAATTATCGTCTTCTTAGAAATTATCCAAGAGCAACTCTTTTAAATTCTGTCAATTTCAAATCTGCACTTGTAGCTTTAAGATAATCAGCCACAGATTTTGCATTGTCCTTTACAAAAGGCTGAGCCAACAATGTATTGTCCTTTAAAAACTTATTTACTTTACCCAAAGCAATTTTCTCAGCCATTTCTGCCGGTTTGCCTTCGGCTTTAATTTGCTCAATAGCAATATCTTTTTCACGTGCAATTGTTGCAGGATCAATTGATGACTCATCAATAGCTAAAGGATTCATTGCAGCTATTTGCATAGCAACATCTTTTCCTGCTTCAGCAGCTTCTTCTGTCATACCTACCAAAACACCCATGCGGTATGCACCATGTATATAACTTGCTACAAAAGGAGCATCTACTCTTTCAAATTTCTGTAATTCTATCTTCTCACCAATGGCAGCTACTTTATCATTTATCATATCTGATACCTTGGCACCATTTACTTCTACATTATTAAGCTCTTCTGCAGTTTTTACATCATTCGCTATTGCTGCATCAGCAATACCTTGTGCAAAAGCTACAAAGTCAGCATTTTTACTTACGAAATCTGTTTCGCAACTTATACAAAGAACAATACCTGCCTTTTTATCCGCAGTTGTTTGTGCAATTACCACCCCTTCCTTCGCTTCACGGTCGCTTCTCTTTGCTGCAACTTTTTGTCCTTGCTTACGAAGCCAGTCAATCGCTGCTTCAAACTCGCCGTTGCTTTCTACTAATGCTTTGCGGCAATCCATCATGCCGGCTCCTGTTGCCTGACGTAATTTGTTTATATCTGCTGCTGTTATTGTTGCACTCATATTGTTAGTTTTTTTAAAAATCCCCAAACTACAAGCCTTACACTTTATACTTTGAGGAGTTTTTATTAATGTTTTAGATATGTTATTTCAAATTTAATCGTTGTGTATTTTAAATTTGAGCCTTGAACATTGCTTATTGAACATTTTATACTTTATACTTTTTGAATTTTCAATACTCAATAAACAATTTGCAATATTCAAGTAACGAGGACCTCTAAATAAATATTCGTTCTTTATTATTTACCTGCCGGTCTTCTTCCACCTGCACCTGGTCCTGCAACTCTACGCTTTGGAGCGCCACCCGGTCCACCTGCACCTGGTCCACGTCCACCACCACGTCTTCTATCATCACCACCGTCTTGTTTGTTTTCAAAACGTGCTGCTTTTGCTTCTGCACTTTCTTCTGTATCGTCTCCACCTTCTTCATCTTTGCTGCTCATACGTTCTTCCAAACCTTCAGCAATAGCTGCGGTAATGTAATTTACTATAATAGCAATAGATTTTGTAGCATCGTCATTTGCGGGAATTGCAAAATCAACTTTGTTAGGATCGGAATTGGTATCTACCATTCCAAAAGTGCTTATGTTCAAACGCTTTGCTTCAGCTAACGCAATGTGCTCATGCCCTATATCTACCATAAACAAAGCAGAAGGAACACGGCTGATGTTTGCTATACCACCCAATACTTTCTCCATCTTTTCTTTCTCCCGGGTAAGCTCTAAACGCTCTTTCTTATTTAGGTTCTCTGCACTACCATCTCCCAGCATTTTCTCAATGCTCTGCATTTTTTTTACACTCTTACGTACAGTATTAAAGTTGGTCAACATACCACCTAACCAACGTTCAGTCACGAAAGGCATATTCACTCGCTTTGCGCTTTCCTGTACAATTTCCTTTGCTTGTTTCTTTGTAGCAACAAACATAATTTTCTTTCCACTGCGTGCAACTGCTTTAAGCGCTGCTGCAGCTTCCTGCAAACCTTCTACAGTTTTATTAAGGTCAATGATGTGTATACCCTTTTTCTCTGCAAAAATGTATGGAAGCATTTTAGGGTTCCATTTCTTCTTTAAGTGACCAAAGTGTACACCTGCTTCAAGTAGCTGTTGTTGTAAGGAAGTATTATTTTCCATTGTATATTATTAAAGTAATTTTTAAAATTATTGTTGCAACTCATCAGATTTTCAATATTGGATATAGCTAATTTTGCATCTAATATCTTGTGTCTGATATCTCCCTTATTAACGCTTGCTAAACTGGAAGGATTTTCTTGCTTTTTTACGGCCGGGCTTCTTACGCTCCACAACACGAGAATCGCGAGTTAAGAATCCTGCTGCTTTAAATATTGGACGATACTCAGCATTTACTTCAAGCAATGCACGTGCAATACCTAATTTAGCAGCTTCTGCCTGTCCTTTTACACCACCACCTGTAGCATTTATTACCACATTAAATTTATCGATAGACTCAATAGATTTAAGAGGAGCTTCTACTTGGTTTTGTAGGTATATAAGCGGGAAATAAGTTTTGTAGTCTTTTCCGTTTACTGTAATAGCACCTTCTCCTTTGCTAAGGAAAACACGTGTTACAGCTGCTTTTCTGCGACCTACTGCGTTTTTTTGCTTTTCCATATTATTTTAGTTGCGGGTTTCGGGTTTCGGAGTTTCGGGTTATGTGGTCCCTGCTCTGTCGTCCGTCGTCCAATATTATTTACGATTAAAGTTTAAGTCCTGTGGTTTTTGTGCACCGTGTGGGTGTTCCGCACCTGCATATACAAATAGTTTTTTGTACATCTGTCGACCAAGCTTGTTTTTAGGAAGCATGCCTTTTACAGCTCTTTCTATAACTACTTCAGGTCTGCGAGCCAAAAGGTTCTTAGCCTTTTCACCCTTCTGACCACCCGGGTAACCACTAAAAGTTAAGTACGTTTTTTCATCCATTTTATTACCTGTAAAAACTACCTTTTCGCAGTTTGTTACAATAACATTATCTCCACAATCAACATGGGGAGTATAGTAGGCTTTGTTCTTACCTCTTAAAATGGCTGCTATTTTAGCACACATGCGACCCACGGTTTGATTAGTACCATCCACAACGTACCAGTTGTGCGTAACGGTAGCCTCGTTAGCATGTTTTGTAGTGAAATGTAATTTGCTCGTTGTTTTTTTATTTAAGTGAGGCTGCAGCTATCCCCGCAGTTTTTTTTAATGAGGTGCAAAAGTAGTGTATAAAATATCTTTAAACGAACAATTTGATGCACTTTTTTGTAGCATACATTCACAACGCAATGATTATCAGCAAAAAATTATTAGGTGTTTATTTTATACTACAATATTACCGCAACAATTTCTAAAGCTGATTAAAATGGATTGTCATATTCTCTAGCTTTCGTAGTTGCAGCAACATATCTTTACTATACACATTTTTACCACCATGAATTTGGCAGTACCGTCAGATAAAGCATATGCTTATAAGTCCCTTTGGATAGTTTGTTTTTTTATAGTTTTTAAATCAATACTATCATTCTTTCTAAACCTGGGTAATGATGAAAGCTATTACCTCACTTATGCCAAACAACTGCAAATAAATTATTTTGATCATCCACCAATGGTGGCAATATGGATTAAAGTTTTTACCGGAAACCTTGCACTACAAGATCATCTTTTTTTTATTCGCTTTGGAAGTCTAGTAGCATGCGCTATTTCCTCTTTCTTTATTTACAAAACTATCTACGCCATTAGCACAGCAAAAGCTGCTTTTATTGGTGTGTTCCTTTACAACATTTCTTTCTACGCATCCATCACCGCAGGACTTTTTATTTTTCCTGATACACCACAAATGGTTTTTTGGACCGCCGCTATGTTTTGCATCACACAGATTTTAAAGGATGACAAACAACTATTCCCATGGATATTATTTGCCGTATGTGCCGGGCTGAGTATAATGAGTAAAGTGCACGCGGTGTTTTTATGGGGCGGTGTTTTTTTATACGCATTGTTTTACAAGCGCTCATGGTTCAGCAATAAAGGTTTTTATATTGCAGCCTTTATTACAGCGATTATTATTTCTCCCATTTTGATATGGAATATTCAAAACGATTTTATCACTTTTCGGTTTCATGGCGAAAGGGTGGAGGTAGATGGAGGTAGCGGCTTTAGTGCAATGGGACTGTTAAGAGAGATAGTAGGGCAGTTAGTGGTAAATAATCCATTTACAATTGCAGTAATTATTTTCTTCTTTGCAAAAAGATACAACTCTAATACAGATAAAGTTCTAAAGGTTTTTAAGTTCATGGGTATTCCATTGTTGGTCATAATCTTTTTCATTGCAATGTTCCGTACTTCTCTGCCACATTGGAGCGGTCCTGCATACATTTCACTTTTGCCTATTGCAGCTATAGGTTTATCTGAAATGAGGGTAGCAAGTTTTAAAATTTTTTATACTTCAGCATTTACTTACACCGTTTTATTGATGCTGATGATTGCACTTGCCGTAAACTTTTACCCCGGCAGTTTTAGTAATGAAGTGGGAGTAGCTTTAGGAAAAAATGATATCAGTTTAGATGCATACGGCTGGAAGGAAGGAGGTGAAAAATTTGCTGCTATTTACAAAGCAAGAAATCCAAACGGAAAAGCACCGATGGTTTGCAATACCTGGTGGGGTGCGCATGATGAATATTATTTTGCAAGACCTTTAGATATAAAAATGATTGGCCTTGGTTCACCATTAAACATTCATCACTATACTTGGAGATTGCAATACGATACTATCAATATAAGAATGGACACAGTGTACGCTGTTGTCCATTCGTATGATTTTTTTGAGGCTAAAAAAGCTTTTGGAAATTATTACGGCAAGGTAGATTCTATTGCGACCATACCTATTGTTAGGAATAAGAAGCTTGCTTATAATTTTTATGTGTATGAGTTAACTATTAAAAGAGACGAGAATCTTTACAAAAAGTTTTCAACAAAAGGGTTTAAGTAAAAATTTAAATGTAATTTTTAAGCCCAAAAATGTGGCCGAAAAGCTACCTATGAAAAAAAACTTTTTTGGTACAACTCATATTTAATGCTTAGACTATTAATTCCCCTTTTTTTAAGCTTTTTTTATTTAAATGGTTTTAGCCAAACAGTTTCGTTCACCTATACCGGTTCTAATGGGAGCCCAATTCTTTGCAGTCCTGCGGTTATTAATTTTAAAGCTAATAGTACCGGCACTTTAGTGGGCTATACTTGGTATTTCGGTAATGGACAAACAAGCAACAGTGCAATTCCAAGTGTTACTTTTACAGCAGGTACTTATATTGTAAAACTTGTGGCAGTGTTTAATAATTCTGTGTTAGAAACTACTCAAACCATTGTTGTAAACCCTGGTGTTACGGCAAATTTTACTGCTAACCGAAGTTATTTATGTACGCCCAATACAGTAGGTTTTAACTCAATCACCACCACACCAAATGCAACTTTTCTTTACGACTTTGGTGATGGAACTCCGCAAGTTGTAAGCAGCGGCAGCAGCATAAATCACAATTATACCAATTTTGGGCTTTTTAATCCAAGCGTTAAGGTTTCTAACAACTATGGCTGCAGTTTTTCCAACAGCCTTTTAGTACAAATAAAGATTCCACAAATTAATTCATCCGTTAGCCCAATCACGGGGTGTGCCCCTGCAACCGTAATTTTTGGAGGGACAACTGTTGATATTCCTCCGGGTAGTAAGGTCACCAACTACGCATGGTCTTTTGATGATGGTTCTCCCGTAAGCAATACATCAGCTTCAGGTACAACTCATGTTTATGCCACCGCAGGAACTTTCCATCCCATTTTAACTATAACAACATCTGATGGTTGCACTAATACTTTTGTATACCCACCTATTGTTTTTGGGCTAGGTCCAAGTATTTTAAATGCATCTTCAGATAAGCAAATTTATTGCGGTAACGAAATAGCGCAGTTTAGTGTACAATCTGACTTTGCCACTAAATATAGATGGGAGTATGGAGATGGTGCAGAAGAAATTACTACTGATACAACAGCAAGCCATAAGTATGGTGCACTCGGTCTTAAAAAAGTTATTGTAACACCTTTTAATGATGATTGCGGAGGACAGTCAGCAACGTTTTCAATAAATATTATTGGCGTGATAGCTACATATACCTACGCAAATACCTGCATTGCAAAAAACAAATTTGATTTTACAAATACATCATTAGGTAATTTAAGTTATAAAGAATGGGCTTTTGGTGATAGTAGCGCAAATATTTTTACCAAAAATGCTACTCATACATTTCCAGTAACGGGCAGTTTTAGTTGCAGACTGATTGTAGCTGACGATAGCACAGGCTGCAGAGATACCATTGCAAATCCAATTTATACAGCGCTTCCTACACTTGCAAATCCTGATACTTTTGTTTGCAGAAAAACATCAACAAATTTTGCAGTTATAAATAATTATAATAATCCTTTGTTGAAATATAGCTGGTCTGTTTTTGGACAGCAAAATATTATTTCCTCAACTCCATATACCGTCAATGCAAATAGTTTTGGCAATTTTATTACGAACTATGTAATATTAGATAACGGGTTGCAATACTGTCCTGATACGGTTCGCTTCAATAAAACAATAAGAGTGGGAGGTCCTAAATTAAGTTTCATTACTGATTCTTCTTCTTGTGCAAAAAACGATTTTATCATAATGAATACTTCGTCCCCATACCTTGCAAGTGATACCATAAAAAAGTGGGGATGGACTTTTGGTATACCAGGCTTAAGTGATACTGCCTATAAACCGGCGTCATTTGTTTTTCCGGCAGAGGGTATCTATTCAATAAGTTTAATAGCGAAAGATAAAAATGCCTGTATTGATACGTTGGTAAAAGATATCCTTGTAAAGGAATCGCCATTTCTGCGGATCTTTCCACGTACCGTTAATGTATGTGCAGGAGAAGAAGTAATGTTAACAGGATACCATACTGATACACTTAAATGGACTCCTACCAGCATGGTTAGCTGTGCCAATTGTGATACAACTTTTACGAAGCCTTTAAACAATACGAAGATTTTTGCGATTGCAAGTAATAAAAATTGCTCGTTAAAAGATAGTTCAGTAATTACGGTTTTTCCAAAGTTTACTGCGGTGGTAAACCCCGATGCAGTTGCCGCCTGCATAAATGAAAAGGTAACTTTATCTGTAACACCTGCCGATAAAAAAGTTATATGGTCTCCCGATTTTGGGCTAAGCAGATCCACTATATACAATCCGGTAGTAACAGTAGTTGCAGATACGAGCTATTTGGTAACACTTACCGACAGTGCAGGATGCTACAGTAGTGAGGCAGTCGTAAAAATCCGTGCTTACCCTTTGCCTTCTGTAGATGCAGGCCCTGATAGACTTTTAGCATACAACAGTCCATTTACAATTTCTCCCGTTTACAGCAGTGATGTAACCAGTTATCTATGGTCCCCTTCCGATAAGTTAGATTGTAGTAACTGTCCCAAACCAAGTGGACTTGCTGACAGTACCAGATCTTTTAGTGTTACAGTCTCCACTATAAATAAATGTATTGCAAAAGACACGGTAAAGATTTCTATTACATGCGCTTATGCCAACTTGTTTATGGCAAGTGCTTTCTCACCTAATAACATATCAATTAAAAAATATTATTATCCTCAAACGGTTGGGATAAAAATGATAAACAGGTTTGTTATTTTTAACAGGTTTGGAGAACCTGTTTATGAAATTAAAAATGCATTACCCAACACCCGCAGTAACGGATGGGATGGAAAATACAAAGGCATTGACCAGGTTTCCGGTGGTTATGTTTATATGTTGGATGCAACCTGCGAAAAAGGAGAAACTTTAAATAAGAAAGGATCGTTCTTATTGGTAAGATGAGGATTCACTTATTTTTCTCCAAACATTTCCACCACTTTCTTGAATCGGTAATCAAAAATTCCTTTCAGCTGTGCCTTCACAAACAGCACATTGGCAATATCTCCTAAAAACCAAAATGGCAATTTGTAGTGTACATAATCTGTCATTTCCACACCGTCAGGCACTTCTTTAAAATGATGCTGATGGTGCCACAATTCATACGGACCAAAGCGCTGCTCATCTACAAAAAACTTATGCTTTTCTACATGTGTAATCTCCGTCATCCAATACAATGGGATGCCTAAAACTGGATGAACTTTATATTCGATTACCTGACCCGGATACATGGCGCTAAGGTTTTTGGAAAGTATTTTAAAGTTTAAATTATCAGGTGTTATCTCTGCAAGGTTAGCCGGGTTGCTAAAAAACTCCCATGCTTTTTCAATAGAACACGGTATAAATTGAACGGTGCTCAGGTTATAAACTTTACTCATTTTTTATTTACAGTTAGTGTAAAAATTAATTTTTAATAGCGTCTTTTTAATTACTTTTCAGCGGCAGAAATTATACTTACAAAACACGTTACATGCAGGCATATCGTCAACAACTTCAACACAAATTTAATGAAGAATACAGCAAATTAAATAAGGAACAACAGCTTGCTGTAGATACTACGCAAGGCCCCGTGATGGTGATTGCCGGACCTGGCACAGGCAAAACACAAATACTTGCAGCCCGCATTGGGAAGATACTTTTGGAGCCAGACAATGCTCCTGAAAACATACTCTGCCTTACTTATACAGATGCAGGTGCCATTGCCATGAGACGCAGATTGCAACAGTTTATTGGTGCGGATGCGTACAAAGTAAACATCTACACTTTCCATGCATTTTGCAACGATGTTATTCAGGATAATTTATCGCTTTTCGAAAAAAATTCGTTGGATGCGATATCGGAACTCGAGAACATTCAACTCTTTAAAACACTGATAGATAATTTTCCAAAAAACCATCCGCTAAAGAGATACAGGGGCGATGTTTATTTTGAAATAAACAATTTGCGCAGTTTATTCTCTGCTATGAAACGAGAAGGGTGGAGAGCAGATTTTATAAATGAAAAGATAGACGAATACATTGCTGACCTGCCCTTGCGTGATGAATTCATAGCCAAACGTGCAACCAAGGAATTTAAAAAAGGTGATGTGCGACAGGATAAAATTGATGAAGAAAAAGAAAAGAAAGAAAAACTGAGAGCAGCCGTAAATGAATTTGAAAATTACCAGCAATTCATGCGGGAACGCAACCGATATGATTTTGATGACATGATAAACTGGGTTATAAAAGCATTTGAAGAAAATCCGGATATCTTGGCAAATTACCAGGAACGTTTTCAGTATGTATTGGTAGATGAATACCAGGATACGAGCGGCACACAGAACAAATTGGTACAACTACTCATAGGCTATTGGGAAGTGCCAAATATTTTTGTTGTGGGAGATGACGACCAAAGTATCTACCGCTTTCAGGGAGCTAATGTGGAAAATATGCTTGGCTTTGCAAACAACTATACGGCAGATTTAATTACAGTTGTACTTACAAATAATTACCGTAGCACGCAACCTATTTTAGATGTTTCTAAAACACTCATTAATAAAAATACAGAGCGGCTCGTAACACAAATACCTGGGTTAAGCAAAGAACTGATAGCCGCACATGCAGAAAAAAAACTGCTTACAAACCATCCGGAAATAAGGGAATACAATTCCGTAAAAGAAGAGATGGCGGGCATTACAGACACTATACATCAATTATTGGATGATGGAATACCTGCAGGAGAAATAGCGGTTATTTACAAAGAAAATAAATACGGCGAAGCGCTTGCACAATATTGCAGACTGAAACAAATACCGATTTATAGTAAGAGAAGTGTAAATATTCTGCAGGATCCTTTTGTAAAAAAAGTGCTCGCCATTATGCGTTACTTAAATGCAGAGCATGATATTCCTTACGGTGGTGATGCGTTGCTATTTGAGATTCTACATTTTGATTTTTATAAAATTCCACCTATTGAAATTGCAAAACTTTCTGTAGAAGTAAGTGGCAAAAAATATGGAGATAACAGTATTTCTATTAGGAAATTATTGTACGACAGGTCTAACCAAGCGCCGAAAGATTTATTTGATATCGGCATCAATTCAAAACTTAAAATAGTAAGTGCCATCCTTGAAGAATTGGTTGGTGATGTAGCAAATGTTTCGCTGCAAAAATTACTGGATAACATTATTCGCAATGCCAGCGTGCTTCCATACATTATGCAGCACCCGCAAAAATTACAGTTGTTACAATTGCTTACCGCACTATTTGATTTTTTAAAAGAAGAAACAAGTCGCAATCCTTATTTGGATTTAAAAGGCTTTATAGACATTATAGATTTAATGGAAAAAGAAGCTTTGCCGTTGCCACTGACGGAAGTTTCCGGAAATGAAAAAGCGGTAAATTTATTAACGGCACATGGTTCTAAAGGTCTTGAATTTCAATATGTATTTTTTGCGGGAGTAAATGCATTGTCGTGGGAGAAGAAAAGAAAACCGGGTGCTGGTTATAAATTCCCTGATACCATGTTTACCTCCGCACCTACAGCAGCTGCGGAAGGAGAAGAACTACGCAGGTTATTTTATGTAGCACTTACTCGTGCAGAGAAACACCTTTACATTTCTTATGCAAAATTCAGCAACGATGCCAAAGGTTTAGAGCCCTCCGTTTTTATTGCGGAGATACAGGAAATACACAATTTACCGATACAACAAATTCATATTTCAGCAGAAGAAATAGCAGTGTTCAATCTGTTACAGTTTACCGCACAGGCTCCGGAAATATCGCATGATGAAGATGATTTTATTGAGGGATTGCTCAGCAAATTTTCTATGAACGTTACGGCATTAAACAATTATTTAAAATGCCCGCTTCAGTTTTATTACAGCAACCTCATTCGTATTCCATCGGGTAAAAACGAAGCAACAGAGTTTGGTAGTGCGGTACATTATGCCATTGAAAGATTGTTTAAAAAAATGCAGGATGGCGGGCAGGAAAGGTTTGGAAGCAAAGATGATATGCTGGCAGATTTTGAATGGTATATGCGCAGGCACAGAGAAAACTTCACCAAAGAATCTTTTGCAAGGCGCATGGAATATGGCGAAGAAGTGCTTTCTAATTATTACAGCAAATACATTCATACATGGACGAAAGTGGTAGCAATAGAAAGAAACATAAAAGGCGTGGTGGTCGATGGCGTACCGCTGAAAGGTAAGATGGATAAACTGGAATTTGATGGCAAGAATATAAATGTGGTGGATTATAAAACGGGCGACATTGATAAAGCGCTACCCTCTCTGAAAGGACCAAACGATAAAAAACCAGAAGGTGGAAATTACTGGCGCCAAGCTGTGTTTTATAAAATCTTAATTGACAATTATGACCTAAAGGACTGGAAAGTCATTAGCACTGAATTTGACTTCGTAGAGCCCGACAAAAAGAAAGAATACCGCAAAGAAAAAATTGTAATTATGCCCGAGGACACCAATTTGGTAAGAGAACAAATTGTGGATACATGGGAGAAAATACAGGCTAAAGATTTTTATACCGGCTGCGGAAAAGAAGATTGCTACTGGTGCAACTTTGTAAAGACTAATGACCTTGCGGTTTCCTTGCACGATGTGCAAACTGAAGTAGATGAAGAGTAGAAGTTAGAAAATGCCGAAATACTTTTCGGCATTTTCATTAATTATTTGGCTTCTTTGTTTTGTAAGCATCCAGTACTTCCTGTTGCCGTACAATTTCTTTTTGCAGATCTTCCTGATCCTTTGCGTTTCTTTTAAGGTCATCCTGCAGGTTGCGTATTTTTCTTTCTATTGAATTCTGATCATCCTGCAAATTTTTTAATTTCTTCTGAGATTTTACAACAGCAGCATATTGTTCGTTTACCATAAAGTCTACATTGGTTGCTTCAATAGATGGTAAAAGATCAGCTAAAAAAAATTTTAGCTTTTCACTGTTTTCTGGTGTGGCGTTCACTTCATTATCATTTATAATAGCTGATAATAAAGTGATATCTTTTTCTTTTCTACTTTTTCGATCTGTTTTAAAAGCATATTCCAAGGGCTTGCTGCTCACACTACCTATAACGGCATTTGATATCACCCAAAAACCTTTTGTGTTTTTGATCTTGTAGCCCATTCGCTCTAATTTATCCCGCAAGGTTTTTTGCACAATCTCCTCGGAGTATTTGTATTCGCTTACCACTGCTGCCTGAGATGTTTTGTTGTAATCAATTTTGCTTTCATACGCTTGACCGTATGAATTCTGTAAGGCAATAGCGAATAGAACTACTAAAAAATATTTCATGATGAAAGTTTAAGAATGAATAATGTTGGTATCAGTTATAACTTTTTGTTTTGATATTAATCAAGCTATTAAGCAATATCGGGTTAATTTTGATGGAAACACGTATTCAAAAATAATGAAATTACGCTCAATTCTGTTTTCCATTTTAATAGTCCATTTAATATTCTTATCGGGAGTTTTATCTTCGGGCTGTGCCCAAATAGGTATGCCAACCGGCGGTATAAAAGATACACTGGCACCAAAATTAATTAGAGCTATTCCCGCTGTTGGAAGTAGAAATGTAATAAGTAATAAAATCACCTTAGAATTTGATGAATATATTGATGTGAATGACCTGCAACAGAACTTACTCATTTCGCCTCTGCAAAATAGAAACCCCTCTATTGTTGCTAATCCAAGGAGTATTACTTTAAAATTTAGAGATTCACTTTTACCAAATACTACTTATAATATTAATTTTGGGAATGCAGTGAGAGATATCAATGAAAACAATGTTTTAAAAAATCTTACTTATGTTTTTTCCACCGGAAGCTCTTTAGATTCTTTAACTCTTAATGGAAAAGTAACGTTAGCTGAAACTGGTGGCACCGATAGCACTTTACTTGTATTACTTTATCGCAATGCTGTGGATAGTACAGTAAAAAGCAAGAAGCCAAATTATATTGCTAAAGTGAATGCAGACGGGACTTTCAATTTCACTAATCTTCCTGCAGCTTCCTTTAAAATTTATGCATTAAAGGATGGTGATGGCGGTAAAACGTACAATTCTCTTTCAGAAATATTTGCTTTTAGTAATGATGAAATTTCCACCCTCAAAAATGAAAAAGCTTCACTGCTTGCTTATGCTCAAGAGTTACCAAAGGATAATAAAACGGGAAGCTCCTCTAAGCCGGTTATAGACAAGAAACTGCGGGTGACAAATAACATTCAGGGTACAAAAGATTTATTGGAACCATTAGAAATTACTTTTAATAACCCCTTTAAAACTATTGATACAGCAAAAATTTATCTGACTGATACACTTTATAAACCGATAAAGCTTTTGCATTATTCTACAGATAGTACATCAAAAAAAATAATTATAAATGCAAAATGGGTACCCGAGAATAATCTTATTTTGATAATTGATAAAGATGCTGTTCAGGATTCAGCAGATAATAAGCTTACCAAAAGTGATACTGTAAGATTCACCACTAAACGAGCCGAAGAGTATGGAAGGCTTACACTTCGCTTTAATGATCTGGACCTTTCAAAGAATCCTGTTATACAATTTGTATTGGGCGAAAATGTAAAATATTCCTATCCACTTCTTTCATCTACTTACACAAATGCTAGGTTTCCACCAGGAGAATATAATGTGCGTATTTTATATGACAAAGACAAAAACGGTAAATGGACACCAGGTAATTATTCAAAAAAAGTACAGCCGGAAATGGTCGTCGCTTTACCTCAAAAATTATCTGTGCGTGCAGATTGGGACAATGAAAGAGAGATAAATTTGTAGCAGCATTTCTGCAAAGCATTTACAAAACAATTACTTTTACAGCCATGCAGTTTTCCTCTCAACTATTAGAAAATGCGGTAAATGAATTTGCCAAATTGCCCGGCATTGGAAAAAAAACTGCGCTTCGTTTGGTATTACATCTCCTTAAAAAAGAAGTTCCTGAAGTAGAGCAGTTCAGCCAAATTCTAAGCAAAATGCGGAATGAAATTAAGTTTTGCAATCGCTGCTACAACGTATCTGACACAGCAGTTTGCAATATTTGCAATAACCCCATGCGCAAGCAAAACATAATTTGTGTTGTAGAAAATATAAGAGATGTTATTGCCATAGAAAGTACGCAACAGTTTAATGGTTTGTATCATGTGCTTGGTGGTATAATTTCTCCTCTGGATGGCGTGGGTCCGGAACAATTAACCATAGATGCATTGGTTGAAAGAATAAAAACAGGTGAGATAGAAGAAGTAATTTTTGCACTTAACCCAAATATACAGGGCGACACAACCATTTACTATATTGGAAGAAAATTAAAAGAAGTGAAAGTAAAAATCACCACCATAGCAAGAGGTATTTCTTTTGGTGGAGAACTGGAATACGCAGATGAAATGACCCTTGCAAAGAGCATCAGCAACCGGATTGCTGTGGAGCATTACATAACCCCATCCTAATTTTTTACTTTTCATTTTGCTGTATTGCTTTGTTAGCGTAATTTTACAGCGTAAGCGGCAGGATTTGTTTATTGTTCACCCCCTTACATTTTCACAACAAACTGAACTAATAAACGACGCACATTTCCTGTAATTTTCTCCAACCTGCGGATCTGCAAATCGTTTAATTATCAGTTTGATTTTTGATTTACACAACAGTTTTATATGTTGTAAAATGATAATTATGACTATTAAAGAAATTTTAAAAGAACGTATACTCATTATTGATGGTGCCATGGGTACCATGATTCAGCGCCATAAACTGGAAGAAGAAGCTTACAGAGGAGAACGCTTTAAAGACTGGCATACAGATGTAAAGGGTAACAATGATTTGCTAAGTATTACACAACCGGATATTATACACGGAATACATGAGTTGTACCTAGAAGCCGGTGCAGATATTATTGAAACAAATACTTTTAGCAGTACCACCATTGCACAAGCAGATTATGATATGCAGTCGTTGGCTTATGAGTTAAATGTAGCATCAGCGCAATGTGCACGTAAAGCTGCAGATAAATACACCGCCTTAAATCCTGCGAAGCCACGCTTTGTAGCGGGAGCAATTGGTCCGCTAAATAAAACATTGTCGCTATCGCCTGATGTAAATAACCCAGGCTTTAGAGCAGTAACTTTTGATGAAGTTGCCGCTGCTTACACAGAACAGATTAGTGGCTTGGTAGATGGTGGTGTAGACATTATTTTGGTAGAAACAATTTTTGATACCCTTAATGCAAAGGCTGCTATTTATGCTATAAAAAATTATTTTAGAAAGAATCCCCTTTCGGGGGGCAGGGGGGCCGAACTGCCGGTAATGATTTCGGGTACTATTACGGATGCATCGGGCAGAACATTGAGCGGACAAACATTGGAAGCTTTTTATATTTCTGTGATGCATGCCAACCCGCTAAGTGTGGGCTTAAACTGTGCTTTGGGTGCGCAGGAAATGCGGCCCCATGTGGAAGAGTTATCTGCCATTGCAAATTGCTTTACATCTGCTTATCCCAACGCAGGATTGCCCAATGCATTTGGTGAATATGACGAGCAGCCGCACGAAACGGCACACATCATTGAAGAGTGGGCAAAAGAAGGTTGGTTGAATATTGTAGGTGGTTGCTGCGGCACAACGCCGGATCATATAAAGCATATTGCGGAGGCGGTTAAGAATTTTAAACCAAGGGTACAACCTGCGGTTGAAGAGGTTTAACACAAAGGGCACTAAGGAGATCACTAAGTACACAAAATGAATTATCGTTTTCAAATAGCGCAAAATGGAAATTACAGAAAATGAAATAGCAAGAATAGTTTTTGAATCCGGTTTGCAGATACATAAAGTATTGGGACCTGGTTTGCTGGAGAGTGCATATGAAGAATGCCTATATTTTGATTTAGTTAATGCCGGATTAAAAGTTAAAAAACAGAAAAGTCTGCCACTAATTTATAAAGAGATAAAACTTGATGCGGGATATCGAGTAGACTTTTTAATTGAAAATAAAGTGATTGTTGAAATAAAATCTATTGAAACTTTACACCCAATTCACACTGCACAAGTTTTGACATATTTGAAACTTTCAGAGTGCAAACTTGCATTATTGATAAATTTTAATGTTTCACTATTTAAAGAAGGAGTAAAAAGGATAATATTAGGTTCTTTGTAAACTTTGTGTTCTCCTTCGTGTCCTTTGTGGTAAAAATAAATGATGAATTAAATAATACTTTTATTAAAAGAAGGAATTAAAACAATAACGAATAAAACACTGTGAACTTTGTGTTCTCCTTCGTGCGCTTTGTGTTAAAAAACAAAAATGAATACTATCCATCCATATTTACGACTAAGCGGTTTAGAACCGCTCGTCGTACGCCCCGAGACAAATTTTATTAACGTTGGCGAAAGAACCAATGTAACAGGGAGTAAAAAATTTGCACGCCTCATAAAAGATGGTTTATACGAGGAGGCATTATCCGTTGCACGCCAACAGGTAGAAGGTGGCGCACAGATAATTGACATCAACATGGATGATGCATTGCTGGAAGGCATTACTGCCATGACCACTTTTTTGAATCTTGTGCAGGCTGAACCGGATATTGCCAAGGTACCCATCATGATAGATTCTTCTAAATTTGAAATTATAGAAGCGGGGCTAAAATGTGTACAGGGAAAATGTATTGTAAACTCTATTTCGATGAAAGAGGGTGAAGCAAAATTTATAGAGCAGGCGCATATTTGCAGGGCTTATGGTGCATCCGTTATTGTAATGGCTTTTGATGAAAAAGGACAGGCTGATACAAAAGACCGCAGGGTGGAAATTTGCTACAGGGCTTATAAAATATTAACGGAGCAGGTTGGTTTTGCACCGGAAGAAATTATTTTTGACCCAAACATTTTTGCAGTAGCAACCGGAATTGAAGAGCACAATAATTATGCAGTTGATTTTATA
>JANXTN010000299.1 GCA_025352435.1 Ferruginibacter sp.
ATTTTCTGCCACTACACGGTAAACATTTTTTTTCAGTTCCTTGGTATCAGGATGCGTGGTGAGCGAATGAAGATCGGCCACCATAAAGTAGCATTCAAACTCATTTTGCATTTTCACATAATTGCGAATAGCACCGAAATAACTGCCCAAATGCAAAAAGCCCGTGGGCCGTATACCACTCATCACTATGTTTTTTGGATGGGAAAGTAAAGTATCAGTCATATCTAAAATATTGCGGCGAAGATAATAAAATACAAAACCTGTTTTGGTGATTTTTAAATTCCGCATCCGTCCATGTAAAATGCAGTTTGCTGTGCATGTTAATTGCTAAGTTTGTACCATGGAGATAAACGATGCCATGATAGACAAACTTGCAAACCTTGCAAGATTAAAATTTGATGAAAGGGAAAAAGTGCAGATAAAAAGTGATCTGCAAAATATGATAGGAATGATTGAAAAAATGAATGAATTGGATACAACTGATGTAGCCCCATTGTTCCACATAACCGATAATGTAAATGTGCTGAGAGAAGATATAGTGGAAGGAAGCATTTCAAATGAAGAAGCATTACAAAATGCGGCAAATAAAAATGCGCCTTTTTTTATTGTACCAAAAGTTATAAAAAAATAATTCATTTAAACTAAAAATATGAATGGCTCCCCAATTCTAGAATTACAAAATATCAGAAAAAGTTATTTTCTTGGCAAGCAGGAATTGCCTGTGCTAAAGGGAATAACCATGGATATTTTTAAGAATGATTATGTAGCGTTGATGGGTCCAAGCGGAAGCGGTAAATCTACCTTAATGAATATTTTAGGATGCTTGGATTCGCCCACAGGCGGAAAATATATTTTGAACGGGAAAGATGTAAGCCGCATGGAAGATGATGATTTGGCTGCCGTAAGAAATAGGGAGATAGGTTTCGTATTTCAGCAATTTAATTTGTTACCAAGATTAACGGCTGCAGAAAATGTGGCGCTGCCGTTAATTTACAGCGGTATCAGTAAAAAAGAAAGAAATGAAAGAGCCGAAGCAGTTTTGCAGAAAGTAAAGCTTGATGACAGAATGCACCACAAGCCAAATGAATTAAGCGGTGGTCAGTGCCAGCGTGTGGCTATTGCAAGAGCGTTGATAAATGACCCTGCAATAATTTTAGCTGATGAACCTACCGGAAATCTTGATTCAAAAACATCGCACGAGATAATGGATGTTTTAGGAAAAATACACAGCGATGGCAATACGATTGTGTTGGTAACGCATGAAGAAGATATTGCAGGTTTTGCAAGAAGAGTTATCAGGCTTAAAGATGGTTTGATTGAAACTGATAAGATAAATGCGAGCCCTACGGTGGTGAGTTTGTAAAAGTTAAAAGTTAAAAGTTGAAGGTTCAAGGTTGAAAGTTAGTTATGGTAATGATTATTTTGTTGTGGAAACAGTATTTTAAACAACTATTACATCCATTCTAATGGCGAGCAGTCCACAATTTGAAGATTTAGAAATTTGGCAACTAGCTAGGAAGCAGGCTAACGTTTTATGGGAGATATATTGCGATGGTACATTTGCGAAGGATTTTGAATTAAGAAATCAGATTTGTAGAAGCTCTGGTTCTGTAATGGATAATATTGCAGAAGGTTTTGAAAGATCGGGAAATAAAGAATTCATCAACTTTTTAATCATATCAAAAGCATCTAACGGAGAAGTAAGATCGCAACTTTATAGAGCATTTGATAGAAAGTACATAAGTGATTTAAAGTTTGAAGAGCTAAAATCTAACTGTGAAATCATCAGTAAAAAAATAACAACTTTTATAAAATATCTAAAGGCTAGTGAGATAAAAGGTTTTCGCTACATCCAACCCTAAACCTTCAACCTTGAACATCTAACCTTTAACTTTAAACAAAAAATGTCTTTAAAAATTTATACCAAAACAGGCGACGGGGGTAAAACTAGCCTTATTGGGGGAACAAAAGTGCCCAAAAGCCACATTAGAATTGAAAGTTATGGAACAGTGGACGAGTTGAATTCTTATATAGGATTGTGTGGAGATTTGATAGAAGATGAGCAGAGCAAAGCTGTGTTAAAAGAAATCCAGGATAGACTATTTACGATAGGTTCATCTCTTGCTTGCGATCCCGATAAAGAAGCATTGATGAAAATTCCTGATTTGCTTGAAGCGGATATCATCTTTCTTGAAAAAGATATTGATAGAATGATGGAAGCATTACCTCCAATGAAATTCTTTGTACTGCCCGGTGGTCATCCTGCCGTATCTACACTACACATTGCACGTTGTGTTTGCAGGCGTGCAGAGCGGATATGTGTTCATATGAGTGAAGACAACATCTTTGTTGACGAATTGGTAATTAAATACCTAAACAGGTTAAGCGATTATTTATTTGCTCTTTCAAGATATATAGCTCATCTGCTGAATGTGCCTGAGGTAAAATGGATTCCAAGGATTAAAAAGTAAACTACTTTTTTGAATCAGGTTTAAATGCTCCTTCCGGCTGAGTAGGATTCTTTTCATTGTAACCTTTTTGTACGGCATCATTTTTTGTACTTTCTTTTTTTAAATCTTCAACTTTTTCTATAGAATTTTTATCAGCTATTTTTTTATTATTTTTCATTTTTTTTAATCAAATGCTGAAAGAATTATACCAAACTATAGCTACGAAAAAAAGCT
>JANXTN010000305.1 GCA_025352435.1 Ferruginibacter sp.
AAACAATCAGAAACGCTTCCTCCTAATTCTTATTTACCAGGACTAACGACGGCAAATCTTGAAGATGTGTTACCTTCATTTATTTACAATGCTTTAGCAGAAGCTTTTAAACAATTCGGTAAAAAATTGAAAGGTTATTATACCAATGAAGCAATTGTTGTTGCAGTAGAAAGTAGAACATCTAGCCCCGTGAGAATACCGCGCAATAGTGATAATTTACACCACCCGCAACTAATTAATTTATATCCATGCGGAGAGGGCGCAGGTTATGCAGGTGGTATTGTTAGTGCAGCAATGGACGGTGAAAGAGTAGCCAAAGTGATTACTAAAAGAATTTTTGCTTGGGATATTGATTAGGCTGTTGTAGATACAGGCGATATTTCAACGGAAGTGTCATTAAGTTTTTTCTTAAGTTCAAATGTAAAATAACGATAAACAATTCCTGATATACTAAAAAGTGTAAAAATTAAACATCCCACTAGAAATCCTATAACTCCATACAGGATCATAGATGGCTTGGACTCATTATATGGTGGCTCGGGTGCATCTAAAATTTCTATTATAGGAGTGACCCTTTGTTTTCTCCACAATGCCTCTTCCCTATTAGATGCAGCACCATTTCTTTGAGCCAGAATCATTTGTTTGTTGTTCTCTAAATTTTCTTTTGGTATTGTATACTGTACTTTACCAGGTACTACAAATAAGGTCGTATT
The DNA here is from genome assembly GCA_025352435.1 of Ferruginibacter sp. Taxonomy (GTDB): domain Bacteria; phylum Bacteroidota; class Bacteroidia; order Chitinophagales; family Chitinophagaceae; genus Ferruginibacter. The sequence continues at coordinate 714 of JANXTN010000305.1, forward strand.
GTTTAAATGAATTCTTTTATTATCAACTTGGTTTAAAACACGCTGAAAAGAATCCACTTTTTTCTGAGTAAAATCAAAATCAAACTGTGCTTTTTTTATTTTTAATTCTTTGTAAAACTGTGATATTTTATCGATTAAAACCAGACTTCCCGGTTTTATCAATTTTTGATTAGTGCTTGTAAAAACAATTTCAAGCAAACTATTTTTATTGAATTTTACTGTATAATTTTCTACAAATAGATTTGCTCCTGTGGAATATAATTCAGTTTCCACAGATGGAACTTTGATAATAGGGCTGAACCTTGATTTATTTTTATTATATTCTTCTATTAATATAACAGCAATAGGCTTATTACCAAACTCAGGAAGCCTTGCCGCCACTACGGCTTCACGAGTTCTTCTGCTTTTTGCCACTTCCTCAATATTTACATTTGCCTCATCACTTAAAGTTTTCGAATTTCGTCCCCCTTCACCTATTAATTCAGTAAGTTTTGATGAAGCAGAGCTACCTTCAGAAACAGACGTTAAAGGATATAAGGTTGATTTTACAGAATAGATTGGAGGTGTATATTTCGCAATCATAAACATCAAGATTGCAACTGATACTCCACCAATAAAAATAATTAATTTAACTCGGTTAAGCCTTTTAATTATAACTCCAGTTAACTCTTTACTTGTCAAAATTATTTATTTATATATTTTAGAATTACCCCTGTAACGATGATTGGAATTAAAGATGTAGCTGAACTTTTAATAGTATCAGTTAATTCTGCTCCTTCAGGTCTGCTAGGAACAGTTACTATTGATCCTTCCTCTACCTTAGGATAAAAATGAAAGAAAAATAAGTTCTTAGTTCTTCTGCTTTTTTTATTCGCATAGGTTACATAAATCCTTCGCTTCCACGGTCTGATGCCAAAACCGCCTGCCTTATCAATATAATATCCCACATTAGTATGCTCCTTATCAAATGACATTTTAAGCGGAGATTGAACTCTTCCTTCTATGCTGACGAAAGGATTTATTTCAGGCACAAAAATTATATCGTTTTCTTGCAATATAATATCATGTTTAGAATTTTTATATTTCAAAGCTTTGTAAAGATCAATACTTACAGGTTCATCAAGGGTCTTTGTTTTTACACTATCTACAGGAACCAGTTGACCCAAAGAATCTAATTTTTCACGAGAGATTTTCTTTGAAATAAATTTGATTGTATCGATTGGCTTGTCTCTAACATCTATAGGTTTTCGCCTAAACAATAAAGCACCTGATAGATTTGCATTTTCTTTAAAACCTCCTGCCCTGGCTATATAAGAAGATAGTTTTTCATATTTGTTCAACCGGGGGTATAATCCAGGATATTTGATGAGACCCTTCAATTCTATATTTTGCTGAAATTCAAAAGTCGGATTTTTTCTTGCAAAAATTTGATCATAAGGTTTTAAATATACCAATGCAGCAGCAGAATCTACTTGTAAATTTTGATCAATCCCGTATGATTTTACAACAGTTCTTGTTGGTTTTAATCCTTTTTTTGCAGAGTCCACATCAACAATACTTGAAATTTCTAAACGTCCGAATTCTGCAGAAGGTTTTAGTCCACCTGATAAATAAAGTAAGTCTTGGAGAGTCATACCCCCATATTTTCTGAGTCTTCCCTCTTTCCTTACCTCCCCAAAAATTTCAACAAATACGTCATCCGTAAACTCTGAAGCACTAAAAAGCTGTATAACGTCGTTCGGTAAAAGAGACACGTTATTTTTAGAATCAACATTATTATTATTGATATCGGTTAAATCAACTTCCAGGCGATCTGCAGATTGCAAATTAGTTGAGTCTCCTGCACCTCTAAACACGTAAGCCCTTTGTAAGTAGGTGTTCTTTGTTATACCTCCAGCTCTATTAATAAGATCAAATAGCCTATCTCCGGGTCTGTACTCATACTGATCAGGATATTTAATTTCACCTCTAATTTCAACTCTATTAACAAGACCTGCTTTTATCAGATCTGCTTTTACAATATCTCCGTCTTGTAGTAAAGCATCCTGTCCCTCAATTTTTAAAATAGCTGTTGCATTTACATTTTTTAAATTCTGACTTTCATTTTCTGATCGTATTATAGTGAGATTTGAACTTATTGCATCTGAATTTAAACCTCCACTATATTTTAATAATGCTTTAACCCCTTCATCTTTTTTTAATTGATAATACATTGGACGCCTAAACTGCCCCGTTGCTAAAACCTTTTTTTCGTAAAAAGGCACGATAATAAAATCATTATTCTGTAAATAGATATGTTTACCAAAATCACCCGATTGTAAATATTTGTAAACATCCAATTCTTCGATAATTCTTCCGTTTCTTTTTATCTGGATATTTCTCAAGTTTCCCGTTTCCGTAATACCTCCTGCTTTAGAAATCACATTAAATGCATTACTGAAAGCAGAGACGGTAATAATTCCCGGATTGTTAACTTCGTTTACAACATTTATATTAATACTGCGAGGCTCACCTAGACTAAAATCAATATTGGTACCGCTGGGGACTACTGCTGAAAAGCGGGAATAAAGAATGCGCTGTACATTTTGCCATGTGACGCCTCCTACGTAAATCTTACCCATCCCCTTAGGAAATATTGAACCATCTGTACCAACTAAGTATTTTTCTTGAAACTCAGCTCCGCCATACATAGAAACAACTACATGATCTCCCACACCTAATGGATAATCCAATGGTGGAGTAGATAGTTCTGTCGTACTATATTGGGCTGCATTTGAAAACACATTAGCACCATAAGTACTTTTTGCACCTGGTATCTTGTTTATTCCTCGACCTTCTGTTAAACTGTCCTTATAAATTCTATTATTTTTTAATTTAGCATTTAAGTCCTCACCCGCATTTTTGTTTTCATCATTTAACAATGTTTGTAACTGTGGGTTGGTCATATTTACCGGAGGCGTTACTGTTCCCGGCGTAGTGTTACCGGGGATTGTTTTAGGAGGCTGACAGAACCCTAAAAGTACTGAAAATATGAAGAGTGTAAATAATGAAAATTTATAAACTAAACCTAATGATCCTCTATGCATTACTCAAATTATTTAATGACAATTTTTTTGAATTTGCAAATATAGCGTTATTTATGAAAGCTATTAAGTAACACATTATATTCATTCCATATTTCATTAACAATTTCCATAGCTGGTTGTATAGTTTTTAAGTGGGTACAAGCTTGCCCAATTTCTAATTCTCCTCTATTCAAATCTCCTTCAAACATTCCTTTTTTCGCTCTACCTCGACCTAATAATGTGGTAAGATCTTCCACACTGGCATTCTGATTTTCAGCGTTTTTAATATGCATATAAAATTCGTTTTTTAACAGACGAACCGGTGTTAATTTTTTTAGAGACAATTTAGTATCGCCTTCTCCTGCAGCAAGAACTGCATTTTTAAAATTGATGTGGCAGGAGGCCTCTTCGCTTGCTATAAATCTAGTGCCGATTTGTACCGCATTTGCACCCAAAATCATTGCTGCCAGCATTTGTCTTCCGTTTGCTATGCCTCCTGCTGCAATGACTGGTATGTTGACTTTTTCTTTTACTGCTGGAATAAGCACAAAAGTTGTCGTTTCTTCTCTTCCATTGTGACCACCCGCTTCAAAACCTTCTGCTACTAGTGCATCACAGCCGGCAGCTTCTGCCTTTTGGGCAAACTTGCTGCTGCTGACTACGTGCACCACTTTTATACCGGCTGCTTTTAAAATGCCGGTATAAGTTTTGGGATTGCCTGCACTTGTAAATACTATTGGAACTTTATTGTCAATTATTATTTGAATATGCTCTTTAATGTTTGGATACAACAATGGAACATTTACTGCAAAAGGCTTGTCAGTTGCTGCCTTACATTTTTTAATATGCTCTCTTAAAATTTCAGGGTACATACTACCGCTGCCGATAATACCCAGGCCACCTGCATTGCTTACTGCACTTGCAAGCCGCCACCCACTTGCCCAAATCATGCCCGCCTGAATAATGGGTTTTTCAATATTAAAAAGTTGGGTTATTTCATTAGAGGAAATACTCATAAATCTCATTTTGTACCACCACCAAGATCAATTGCAGTGTTATCGCCAATATTTAAATTTCTGCTTACTCCTTTTACTTCCGCATCGCTGCCTATCAGGGAGTTATTTAAAACAATTTCATACAAATTTGAATAGGCGCCAATGATGGAATCTTTGATAATGGCGTAATTGATTGTAGTGTTATCCCCAATGGTAACATTGGGACCAATGACTGAGTTGCCTATTATGCAACCTTTTCCTATGCTGACTGGAGGAATAAAAATGCTGTTCGTATGGTGATGTGATTCTTCAACAGAACTACCGAATTTTTTTAATAGGATCGCATTTGATTCAATAAGTGATTCTTTTTTACCGCAATCAAACCAATTGGCAACTTTCATTGCCTTAAAATTTGCGCCACTTTGTATCATACAATCCAGCGCATCAGTAAGGCTAAACTCATCATAACTGCGTAGTTTTGTATCCTGAATTTTATGAAGGCATTCAAAGAGAATGGCTGTTTCTTTTACTTTATATCTTCCAACCAACGCCATATTACTTTTTGGGATAGCTGGCTTTTCTACCACTTTCGTGATAAACCCATCTTCTCCAATTTCTGCTACACCAAAGTTTCTTGGATCATCTACACGTTTTACTGCCAATACGGAATACGGTGCATTCATCATTTCAGTAACATCATATTCTGCAATTGTATCTCCGAGTACAATTAGCACCTCATCATTTCCTACAATTTCCTGCGTTATTTCTATTGCGTGCCCAGTTCCTTGTCTTTCACTTTGGGTAATAAAATGAGTGGTAAGTTCCGGATAATTTAATTGTACATAATCTTTGATTTTTTCACCGAGGTAACCAATAATGAAAACGCAATCTGTAATGCCTGCTTCTTTTAGCTGATCGATGATTATGCTTAGAATTGTTTTACCTGCAAGTGGAATAAGTGCCTTGGGTTGTGTGTACGTATGTGGACGAAGTTTGGTGCCTGCACCTGCAACGGGGATGATAGCCTTCATTAATATTAAACTTGATTTAGGGAGTAACAAGTTACGCCTTAGTTAGCAGCTAATTATTTTGGTAAGTGAAATTAATAATTTTATCACAAAGGTTTTTAAAATAATGAATGGTTAAAAGATGAAAAAAGATATGAGGCTGATGCTAGCCCCGATAGTAACGGTACCGTAGCAAAGCGGAGGTAGAGTGAATAGCGGGATACAAATGTTTCAATATGCGAAACTGCCCATGCTCCTCAAAAAATAAGATTTAAAAATACCGTGCCTATCTTTGTGTCTCAAAATAATATTTATGCAAAGAGATACTGCTTTATTTGATTTAATAGGACAGGAAGCTGAAAGACAGCAAAACGGAATTGAATTGATTGCAAGTGAAAATTTTACGAGCAGACAGGTGATGGAAGCAATGGGTACTTGCCTTACAAATAAATATGCAGAAGGTTACCCTGGTAAGAGATATTATGGCGGTTGCGAAGTGGTAGATGAAGTAGAGCAACTTGCAATTGATAGAATTAAAAAAGTTTTTGGCTGCGAATATGCAAACGTGCAACCGCATAGTGGTGCACAGGCTAATGCTGCTTTGATGCTGGGAATTTTAAAACCAGGCGATGCAATACTCGGCTTAGACCTGAGTATGGGCGGCCATCTAACCCATGGTTCTCCTGTCAATTTCTCAGGTAAATATTATAGATCATTTTTTTATGGTGTAAAAAAAGATACAGGTTTAATAGACTATGAAATGCTGGAAGAGAAAGCACGTGTCGAAAAACCCGCATTGATAATTTGTGGAGCATCGGCATACAGCAGAGACATAGATTATGCAAGAATAAGAAAAGTGGCAGATGAAATAAATGCATTTGTATTGTGTGACATGGCGCATCCTGCAGGTTTTATTGCTGCAGGTTTACTGAGTTCTCCATTTGAACATTGTCATTTTGTAACCAGTACTACACACAAAACTTTGCGTGGCCCAAGAGGTGGAATTATTTTGATGAAGAAAGATTTTGAAAACCCGATGGGTTTAAAAGATATGAAGGGCAACTTAAGAATGATGAGCAATGTGATTGATATGGCAGTTTTTCCCGGTACACAGGGCGGACCATTGATGCATGTGATAGCCGCCAAGGCTGTGGCTTTTGGAGAATTGCTTACCGATGAATTTAAAGCATATACCAAGCAGGTGCAAAAAAACGCACAGGCAATGGCTAAGGCTTTGATGGATAGAGGCTATCAAATTATCAGCGGTGGTACTGACAATCACCTGATGTTGATAGACCTAAGAAATAAAAATATTACAGGGAAAAAGGCGCAGGAGACTTTAGATAAAGCACACATTACTTTAAACAAAAATGCAGTGCCTTACGATGATAAAAGTCCGTTTGTAACGAGTGGCATAAGGATTGGTGTACCTGCTGTAACTACCCGAGGTATGAAGGAAGCTGATATGGAAAATATTGTTATCTTAATAGACCGTATTTTGATGGATATAGACAATGAAGAAACGCTGGTAGCTGTGAAAAAAGAAGTACATGAAATGATGAAAACATTTTCGTTACCATAAACAAGTACACAGTATTGAGTATTTAGCATTAAGATAACTCTTTACTGTTTGCACGCTTTTTTTTGTTTTAAAATCTAAATACTAAAATATGATTCAACGCATACAATCTATCTGGCTTTTACTTGCTGCAGTTTGTGTTTTTCTAACGCTAAAATTTTCTACCTACGTTGGTACAAATAAAGATTTAATACCTTCTACTTTTCTAAATGGAATTGCAACTTTGCCATTAATTTTTGTAACGTTGGCCATCGGAATACTTACTTTGATAACTATTTTTTTATACAAAAATAGAACGCTACAATTAAGACTTGCACTGCTTGCTATGATATTAGAAGCTGGTTTGATTTTTTTATATTACAGAGAAATTCAAACATTTGTTGGACAGGGAACATTTTCTATAACTGCCATTTTACACGCAGGTGTTTTGCTGTTTTTAATTTTAGGCGCAAGAGGGATCAGTAGTGACAACAAATTAATAAAAGACAGCAACAGGTTGAGATAAAATCAGCTTTACAAAAACTTCCCTGTGTGACTTTCCTTTGTCTTTTTTAGATCCATTGGCTTTCCTGAAAATACAAGTCTACCACCCATATTGCCTGCTTCGGGACCAAGATCTATTACCCAATCGCAGCTTTTTATTACATCCGTATTGTGCTCTATCACAAGGATAGAATGACCTTGTTCTACCAATGCATTGAAGGAAGCAAGCAGTTTTTTTATATCATGAAAATGAAGACCAGTTGTAGGTTCATCAAAAATAAAAAGTATGTGGCCAATGGCTTTTCCTTTACCAAGAAAAGAAGCTAGTTTAACACGCTGTGCTTCGCCGCCACTCAAGGTATTGGATGATTGCCCCAGCTTTACATAACCCAAACCAACATCACTCAAAGGCTGAATTTTCTTTGCTACATCGGCACCCTCATCCGCACTTTTTCCTTTTACCTTTTCTACAGGATTATTAAAAAATTCTATTGCTTCGTCAACACTCATTTCCAACACATCGTGTATACTTTTTTCTTTGTAAGTAACTTCTAGCACTTCCTCTTTAAAACGCTTTCCGTTACACACATCACAAACCAAATGTACATCCGCTAAAAACTGCATTTCAACCAATTGTTCACCTTCTCCTTTGCATGCGTCGCACCTGCCACCATCTACATTAAAAGAAAAATGCTTAGGCATAAATCCTCTTATTTTTGAGAGTGGTTGTTTGGAATATAATTCTCTTATCTCGTCGTAAGCTTTGATGTAGGTGACCGGATTACTTCTGCTGCTTTTACCAATCGGATTTTGATCAACCATTTCTATGCGGCTGATGTAATCTATATCTCCTGTAATTTTTCTATACAGACCTGGCTTATCAGACACTTCACCCTTTATTTTTTGCAAAGCAGGATACAATATTTGCTTCACCAAAGTTGTTTTTCCGCTACCGCTTACTCCACTTACTGCACATAAAATATTTAATGGAAACTCTACATTAATATCTTTTAAATTATTCTGTTTTGCACCTTCAATCCTTATACTTCTGTTCCACTTACGCAAAACTTTTGGTGGCTCAATTTTTAGTTTCCCGGATAAATATTTTCCCGTTAAACTTTTTTCATTACCAATTAATTCATCATAATTTCCGACGGCAATTACTTCACCCCCTAGGTGGCTTGCCAATGGACCCATATCAATTATGTGATCTGCTTCCCGCATCATCATTTCATCATGCTCCACTACAACTATTGTGTTTCCTAGATCTCTTAGTTCCTTTAATACAACAATTAAATTTTTTGTATCTCGGCTGTGAAGCCCTATTGATGGCTCATCTAAGATGTACAATGAATTTGTGAGGTTACTTCCCAAGCTTCGTGTAAGTTGTATGCGTTGGCTTTCTCCACCGCTTAAAGAGTTTGCAAGGCGGTTCAATGTTAAATATCCAAGCCCAACATCTATCAAGGTTTTCAAACGATGTTTTACTTCAGTAAGAATTCGTTTCGCAACTTGCTCATCGTACTGACTGAGTTTCAATTTATCAAACCATGTTTGTAAATCTTTCACTGGCATTTCGCATAGTTGCCCTATATGCATGCCCGCAACTTTTACATACAAAGCTTCTTTGCGTAATCTGTATCCATGGCATTCTCCACACAAAGTTCTACCTCTAAATCTGCTGAGCAACACCCGGTATTGAACCTTATATAAATTCTGTTCTACTTCTTTAAAAAATTCACTTATCCCTTCTGCATATTTATTACCGTTCCACAATTCTTTTAATTGTGCGTCTGTTAAATCCATAATGGGCTTGTGTACAGGAAAATTAAATTGCTTTGCAGCACGAATAAAATTTTCTTTCCAGAGACTAAGTTTTTCCCCTTTCCATGGAGCAACGGCACCTTCGTATAAACTCAATCTTTTATCTGGGATAACAAGATCATGATCTAGACCCAAAACCATAGAAAACCCTTCACAAACCGGGCATGCACCAAATGGATTATTAAACGAAAACAAATTTGGTACAGGCTCTTCAAAAACAATATCATCAAGCTCAAACTTATTGCTAAATTTTAGTGGAGTCTTTTCATTTATCTGAACATACATTGTTCCTTCCCCTTCATAAAATGCTGTACCTGCAGAATCCGCAATGCGATGCAAATCATCTTCATCAAATTCTTTCTTAATGAGCCTATCTATAAGAATGTATTTTTCTTTCTTTGTTTTTTTTGAAGTCTTATCTTCTAACAAATCTTCAATAGCAACAATCTCATTATTTATATACAGGCGGGAAAAGCCCTTTTGCAAAAGAATATTGAGCTCCTCCTTTTCTTCTCGGTTTGCATGGCTTTTAAAAACAGCCAGCAACATTATTTTATCTCCTTCAGTGGCTTTGTTTATTGCAGCTACAACATCAGGCACATCATCTTTTTTTACCTCTCTCCCGCTCGCAGGAGAAATTGTTTTTCCTGTTCTTGCAAACAATAAACGGAGGTAATCATAAATTTCCGTCATGCTACCAACAGTACTTCTTGGAGTGCGAGTAATAACTTTTTGTTCAATAGCAATTGCAGGGCAAAGTCCTTTGATAAAATCTACATCGGGCTTGTTCATCCGCTGCATAAATTGCCTTGCATATGCACTTAAACTTTCTGCATATCTGCGTTGCCCTTCGGCAAATAAAGTATCAATTGTTAAAGAAGATTTACCCGAACCAGAGACACCTGTTACCACCACTAATTTGCTGCGTGGAATAGTCACTGTTACGTTTTTTAAATTGTGTACTCTTGCACCTTGAATGAGTATATTGTTATCAGTAGTAGCGGGGATTGTAGAGCTATCAAGCGTTTCAGAGGTTTTCAGCATATAATAAAGATAAATTCACAGCAGCAGAAATTATCATTTATTCCTTTTTGTGTAAACTAAGTATTTTTTCAAGTTTTATTACTGTAAAACTACGATGAATAAGATACACCAAACAGTATAATTAACAAATTTTGAAAAATAAACATAGAAATTAATTGTAATCAAAATTTATAAAATTATGTTTACAAAACAATATCCAATTGTCCGAAAAACCGCACGAATCTCCTTACAAAGCGTCTGCAGTTCATTCCTACTATTGGCAACATTATCCTAATTGTCCATTAAAAAATTGTAGAAAAATGCAAAACCAAACACTTTTATCAGACCAACAAATTGTACGCATGTACATCGATGGAAATTCTAACGCTCTATCTACTTTAGTTAACCGTTACAAAGACAAAATTTTTACATCGATTTACCTATTAGTAAAAGACAAATATCTTGCCGAGGATATTTTTCAAGATGTATTTATTAGAGTAATTGATACCCTAAAAGGTGGTCGTTATACCGATGAGGGGAAATTTTTACCATGGGCTATGCGCATTGCACACAACCTTTGTGTAGATCATTTTAGAAAAGTAAAACGTAACCCAACAATTAAAACCAGTGACGACAGAGATATTTTTGAAGTATTAAATTTTTCAGAAGCAGGTGTAGATACCCGTATCATGGCTGAACAAACTTCTGATAAAGTCCGTAAGCTTATTGATTTACTTCCTGAAGACCAGAGAGAAGTAATTATTCTTCGCCATTATGCAGATTTAAGTTTTAAAGAAATTGCACAACTCACAAACTGCAGTATTAACACAGCTCTTGGCAGAATGCGCTATGGATTATTAAATATGCGCAAAATGATGACAGAAAAACAAATTGCTTTATAAATAATTTTACGAATTTAAAATCCCTATTCTTCTTGTAAGAATAGGGATTTTTTTTGCTTATTCTTTTTTATGAAAGATATGTTCTAAATCTTTTCTTAAAACAATATTTGACGCTGCTTAAAATTGTTATTTACCTTTATTTGGATAACGAA